>JAUYOH010000018.1 GCA_030695925.1 Candidatus Omnitrophota bacterium | reverse complement strand
TGTGGCCAGTATAGCGGTAATCGCCATAGGCCTTGCCGTAATTTTGCGTTCCTTCACATCCTCCTTGCGCGCCTCCAAGATCTCGCAGGAATATTTTATAGCGACCTCACTCTTAAACGATAATATATGCGATCTAGAAGGGAAGATAAAAATAAAAAAAGGACAGGAGGAATTAGTCGAATTATACGTAAAGGAAAAAGAGGGCCCGGAAGACAGGTATAGTCTGGATATTAACCCGGAAATAAGCGATGTTGCTTCTCTGGCAAAGGTTAACGCCGTGATTTCATGGGATAACGGCAACAGGAAAGAGAAGATCGAAGCCGTGACTTTCTTAAGATACAAAAAAGGCGCGCCCTGATGAAGATGGGAAACAATCGCGGTTTTACGTTTCTGGAACTTTTAATTGCCGTCGCGATATTCTCTATTTCCGCCGTAGCGATTTACTCCTCTTTTAATGTCGGCATCCGCGCATGGCGCAAGGCGGAAGACAGTTATAAAATCAGGCAGGAGGCAAGGCAGGCGCTGAATATGATGGCGCGCGAATTAAGAAGCGCCCTCAGTTTTAAGCTAAAAAAAACCGATGAAACTTTCAAGGACTCTTTCGACGGTTCTTCCGATGAGGTTTCTTTTTGGCGTGCCCTGAGAATTGCCGATTCAAAAGAAGGATATCCGGCGGGCATTTACAAAATAACATACAAATTAGAGGAGACCCAATCCCTTCACCGTGTTTTGCGGTCATATAGACAATATGTCAATATTGAAGGCGAGGAGGATTCCGGTTCGGTATTTATTTCGGGCCTGTCCGGGTTTAAACTGGAATACGCTTATGCGAAGGGGGGAGGGATCGATTGGCAGTCTACATGGAAAGACGAGCAAGAGGTTCTTCCTTTTATGGTAAAGGTGACGTTGTCTTTCCCGTCTCAGGGCAAAGCAGAGCCGGTAGACTTCACCGAGACGATACTGATTCCGACCGGAGAATTAAAGACTCAATAGGAAGAGCAGCAACCATAATGAACCTTAAACGGAAAAAAGGCGCCATATTAATTATTACCTTGTGGATTTTGGCGATTTTGACTATACTTTCCGTAGGAATAGCCGGCAGGATGGGGCTTGAGCTTAAACTGGCGGGTTATTACAGGGATAATATGAAAGCGTTGTATTTGGCTAAGGCGGGGATAGAAAGGGCGGTTGCCGAAAAGGAAATTAACGATACCGTATCCGATGCGGATACCTTAAATGAGACTTGGGCAAATAGCCCCGGTCTCTTTGATGGAAAGAATCCCTTTAACGAGGGGACAGAAACAGGAAATTCGTACTACACCGTTAAATACACATACAAAGTAACCAAAGACGCTGAAGGTGTTGAGTTATGCGGGATGGCAGACGAGGCCTCGAAGATAAACATAAACAAAATTGTAAGCGGAGATACTGTTGACACGGTTAGGAAGGAACAGTTAATCACATTACTTGAACTTATCTGTGGTCCTGAGGTTGATGCAACAGCCAAAGTCGATGCCCTAACAGATTGGATCGATACTGGTTCCACGGCGCAAGGGACTTCCGAAGATGAAAATAGTAAATATTATCCCGATATGGGAAGCGGTTATTGTAAAAATGGGCCGCTCGATTCA
This sequence comes from Candidatus Omnitrophota bacterium, assembly GCA_030695925.1. Taxonomy (GTDB): domain Bacteria; phylum Omnitrophota; class Gorgyraeia; order Pluralincolimonadales; family Pluralincolimonadaceae; genus JAGUXU01. The sequence goes on along the minus strand of JAUYOH010000018.1, from coordinate 6,300 downwards.
ATAGAAGAATTGTTTCTTGTTAAGGGTTTTGAAGACCCGGCCATATTATATGGAGATAAAAATCAGGGGAAGATCGGCATTATTGATTATATAACAATTCATCCCGACGACGGCAAAGTGAACGTAAACACCGCTCCAAAGGAAGTTTTGCAGGCTTTGGGTTTTAAAGATGATTTTGAAACAATAGCGGATAAAATAATTGCTTACAGGAATAATCCGGAAAATCCGCCCATAACCAGCCCTCAAGGCCTAACGACTGCGTTAACTGATTTAACTTCAGATGAGATAAGCAAGATAAATAGTGTGATACCTTATTTAACAACAACTTCAGCCGTATTTCGGATCAATGCTTACAGCAAGGTAAATAATGTCCGGAAGCACATCAATTGCGTCGTGAAGTTGATACCCGGCAGCCTCCACGAAATTAAATACTGGAACGAAGAATAATACTATGGCTATATTCAATAACAAAATAACGACTGTTGTCGAGATAAGTGATAAGCACATTAAAATAGCGCAGGTCTCTTTTGCCGGGAAGGAGATTAAGGTCATCGCCTGTGTCTATAAAGAGCTCGCGGCGGCGTCCGCGGAAACTGCCGAAACGGAGTTAAGGAAGATCCTCAGGGAATACAATATAAAGCCCAAAGACTTGATTCTTGTGATACCGCGCCAATTAGTTACGACGAAGAATATAAGATTGCCTTCGCAGAATTCCCGGGAGATAGGGGAGATGGCCGGTTTTCAGGCGCTTAAGCAAATTCCGTACCCCAAAGAAGAGATCGCCTATGGGTTTAGCGTTTATGGGGCTGATGCCGAGGGATACTCAAAGGTCATTCTCGTCATCTGCCACAGAGACGCGATAATTAAACCGATTGAAATATTAAAAAGATGCGGACTGGTCCCGCGGAAAGTCACATTAAGCTCATTCGGCCTTCTGAACTGGTTTATAGTCAGCGGCGACTACGCGAAAAGGTCCGAGGCCTCGCCGGTAATCTTGGTTGACTGCAGCGCGGCGAGCAGCGACATAGCGATAATTTATAAAAGCAAATTGATATATACGAGGGGATTATCGTTTGGCTACGGCGAAGGCGATAAATACCGCGCGAAGCTGAGAGAGGAGATTGAAAAGACGCTTTCCGTCTACGAAGCCGAGCCGGAAGCCGGAAGGCCCGTTGAAGCGATTTTTACGGGAAAGGTATCCGAATTGGCGGATTCGAAAGAGTACCTCGAGGATGCCCTGAATATGAAGGTTGAATTTATAGATTCGTTCAGGCCCGTGCCTTTGGATATTTTGCCTAAATTTCAACCCTATGCCGCCCAGACCTCTTATTCCGCGCTTATCGGCTCCGCTTTTCAGCTTGAAGAAGCCGATCTTCTCCCGAAAGAGATGAAAACAGCGCTGGCTCTAAAGGCGAAGAAAAAAGAGGTTATCACCTCGGTAATTTTGGCCGCGGCGCTTATCCTGCTGATATCTTTTATAATCTGGAATAAAATCCTTCAGAAGGAGCGCAACCTAAAGGCTCTTGAATCAAAATTGACACAGACCGCTCCCGCCGCCGAAGAGATAGAGAAAATGCGTTCCGCTTCCGATGTCATTAAGTTTCAGTTGAAGAAGAAATCGGAAGCATTGGATGTCCTTAATGAGCTTTACAGGATTGTGCCTCCTCAAATTTATCTGGCGCTATACACCTATGAGGAAGACAGGGTGGACCTGAAAGGGACAGCCACTGTCCTTTCGGACGTATTTAAATTCGTTACGATATTGGAAAATTCGCCGTATTTTCAGAATGTTGAAGTCAGGTACGCGACCAAGCGTAAGATAGGGGATCAGGAACTCGTCGATTTTGAGATCAGTTGCCCCTTAAGCGCCAAACAAGCGGAAAAGAAATGACGTTATTTTCTAATCTCAAGAAAAGAGAAAGAAATTTATTTTGCGTTACGGCGGTCCTGATAATTTTCTGGATCGTTCAGGGTTTTGTAGTCAAGCCCATTTTTACCAAATGGAAACAGCTCGACGAAAAGATCTCCGCGGACGCTTTAAAGCTGGAGAGAAACCTTGAAATGATCAAAAGAAAAGACGCGATAAAAAGCGACTACGAAAAATACGCCTCAGCCGTGAAGATGGCGGGTTCCGAAGAGGAAGAGATGGCGAAGTTTCTGACAGAGATAGAGGCGCTGGCCACATCTTCCTCGATACGCGTAATTGATATAAAACCCCGCCCCGCGAAGAAGGTCCGTTTTTACAAAAATTATCTCGTCGAACTGGAAGCGGAAGGAGATATTAATCAGGTATCAAAATTCATATATGACATACAGAATTCTCCCCAGCTGTTAAGAGTTGATAAGCTTTCTCTGGGAATAAAAGGGGCAGGAACCAACCTTCTTAAATGCCGCATTTTAGTCTCAAAAATCCTGATTCCGTAATTCCTAAAAATTTTCTTGACAATTTTATAGTTAAGTTATATATTACTCCCTGAGTAGGGAGCAGAAGCATAAAAGATGCTTAACTTATATTTAGTCAAAGACTTAGGTCGCTTGACAGGCTTGTCCGTCGATACGCTTAAATACTATCTGAAGATTGGGTTGATCTCGGAGGTCGGCAGGAGCCCCGAGACTAATTTCAGATATTTTGATGATTCTACCGTCGAGAGGCTTAATAAAATTATCGGGTTAAGAAAACAGAAATATCCCATTCTCAAAATTAAAGAAGTCTTAAATATTAAGAGCGGCGCCGATGAGCTATTATAAAGCCCTCAATCTGGAGAAAGAGCCGTTTTCGACAAGTCCCGATCCCGTCTTCTTTTATCGTTCCCAGTCCCATGATTCAGCCCTGAAAAGATTAGAAATAGCGATAAGGCTGCGGCGCGGGCTAAGCGTGGTGCTTGGCGACGTCGGCACGGGAAAGACCACGCTCTCCCGCGCGCTTGTTCAGACCTTCGAGGGCGAGAGCGATTTTATTTTTCATATGATCCTCGACCCTAATTACAAAACCGAATTTCAATTCCTCGCCAGTTTGATCAAGATGTTCGGAAAGAAGCCCGAATTCAGGTCAACGCTGGATTACAAGGACGCTATCGAGAAGTATCTTTTTCAAAAAGGGATCGATGAAAACAAGACAATCGTGCTCCTGATAGACGAAGGGCAAAAATTAAACGCCAACCACCTTGAGTTGCTCCGGATATTATTGAATTATGAGACCAATGAGTATAAGTTACTTCAGCTGTTTATTTTATCGCAGACTGAACTTCTTCCGCGCCTGAGGAAGATCAAGAATTTTATGGACAGGATAGCGTTGAAATATATGATCAACCCGCTGGATGAGGCGGAGACAAAAGAGATGATTGCTTTCAGGCTCAGGCAGGCGGGATATAACGGCCCGGAGCCCTTGTTTACGGACGACGGCATGAAATTAATTTATGAGCATACCCAAGGCTATCCCAGAAGGATATCCCTTTTATGTCACGATTGCCTTGAGATGCTGATTATGAAAGAGGGCTCCCGCGTAGACCGGGAGTTGGTCAGCGAAATAATCGAACAAGAGGTAAAATGATGCCGGAAGAATTTTCCCCCGAAGAGAAATTATTGAGGCTGATCCGGGGCGATAAAAAACAACAACCGAAACCGGTTGTTAACAACGCGCAAACCCCCGTAAATACGGCGCAGGCGAAACCTGCCGCCCCTTTAGCCGTTAAATACGAGCGCCGAGGCGAGAGAGGACGTTTAAAAATCGTCAATTTGGCGCTTATAGCCTTACTGGTTTCGGCCATTTTATTTTTAGTTTACGATTTGGTCGGTTCGAACTTAAAAGCGCCAATCTCAGGCGTCCAGCATAAGACTAAGATAAAAAAAGATGAAATACCCGCTCCCGTATCGCGCAAGGCGCAGGATAGCGCTTCTCAAGCGCAGGTAACGCCGTTTTCTTCCTATCAGGAGGTTGTCGGCAAGCGGGAATTATTTAAGCCGCTAAGAACGGAAACACCGGCGGCAAAAACTCCGAAACCGGCGACAGATTCGGGTTATGATAAGCTTAAAGACCTTTCGCTGATAGGGATAGTGGCGGGCGAAAAGCCCCAAGCGATAATCGAGGATAGGAAGATCCAAAAGACATATTTCTTAAATAAAGGCCAAACCGTAAATCAGCTTACGGTCGAGGACATATTGAAAGACAGGGTGATCTTAGATTTCGAAGGAGAGAAGCTTGAACTGGTTTTATAAACAAGGGAGATTGCTATGAAGATAAACGAATCGGCGTATAAGTTCATAGTCTGTTTTATGATTTTCGCCTTCTTTTTTGTTCCCGCTTTTAACGCGGCGGGACAACCTTCGGTGGCGCCGCAAAAGATAACTCTGGACATAAAAGGGATGGATATCATCGATGTCCTTAAGATAATCTCCCAGCGGACCGGTATGAATATCGTTGCCTCAAAAGGCCTGGCCGGCAAGGTGACGATTTTTTTAAAGGACGTAGATGCGTGGGATGCCCTTGAGATCATTTTGCTCGCTAACGACTTGGCGTATGTTGTCGACGGCGATATCGTAACGATTATGACGGGCCGCGAGTATGAGACCCTGTACGGAGAGCGGTTCAAAGACAAAAAGGAAGTCAGGATAATCAAGCTCAATTACGCGAACGCCGCGGAAGTGGCAAAGGCGTTGACTCAGGTCAAGACCGCCATAGGAAGAGTCGTCGTTGACGCGGGGTCTAACACCCTGATATTGATGGAGACCAAGGACAGGTTAGCTCAGATGGAAGAGATGGTCAAGGTAATGGACCTGCCCACCGTGACGAAGATTTTCTCTCTGGACTACGCCAAGAGCGATAAATTGAATCCGAAGATACAGGATATGATAACCAAGGGCGTAGGGACAATGAGGTTCGATGAGAGGACTAACAAGCTTGTGGTGACCGATCTGCCGGAAAAGGTCAAAGAGATAGAAAAAGTAATAACTGCTTTTGATGAAAAGACAAGGCAGGTGCTGATAGACGCCAAAATTGTGCAAGTCGAGCTAAACGATAAATTTCAAGCGGGGATAGACTGGAAGGCGGTCTTTAAGGATTTTACGGTACAACAGACGTTATCCGCCGGCTTAACGACCGGAGGAAAGATAACCCTGGCCACGTTGGTTTTCGGAAAGGATCGCAATACGCTTGATGCCCTGATGAATTTTCTGGGCACCACAGGCAAGACCAATATAATCTCGAGTCCGCGCATAACCGCGTTGGACGGACAGGAGGCAAAGATCATAGTCGGCACCAAAGAGGCCTATATAACAGGCACAACGACAACGCCTGCCACCGGGGCCGTAACCACTGCTGAGTCAGTTAATTTTGTTGATGTCGGGATCCAGCTATATGTGACACCCACAATAAATAAAGAGGGTTATGTGAGTATGAAGATAAAGCCGGTCGTAAGCTCAGTCGGAAGCAGGATCAAGACGACGGCTTCTCCGGACGGGGTGCCGATCATCAAGACCTCCGAAGCCGAGACGAGCATTGTCGTCAAGGACGGTATGACGATAGTGATGGGCGGACTGATGGAAGATAAGGTATCAAAGAATATGACTAAGATCCCGGTACTCGGTGATATCCCGGTTCTGGGTTTTATTTTTAGGAACACCAATAACGAGGTCAAAAAAACAGAACTGGTCATATTCCTGACGCCGACGATAATCAGCGGAGATTTCATCGAGCCCATCCCCGGGATGAAGAGCAGTTCCACTTAGCTTGAATATTATGACGGCGCCAGAGAGAATGTCTTAAGCGACGTGCTGTATTATCAGGATGTCAGAGGCAAGATTTTGAACGCCGCGATGAAATACGCGTTGGAGTCGCAGAGTAAGATAAGCGGCGAGGCGATAGTCTCGTTTTCTCTTTCCTCGGACGGCGCTCTTACCGGCGACCCGGCGCTGGTAAATGAGGTCCAGCCGGAATTGGCAGAAGTGGCGCTGCGAAGCGTGAAAGACTCGGCGCCTTTTCCGCCGTTTCCGAAACTTTTGCGCAGGGATACGGAGAATTTCAAGATCAGGATATCTTTTGAATAACGAGCAGATTTTGCTTGAAATTTTTAAAAGATATGGTATATTATCTGAGTACCTTTTAATACAAAGGAGGGGACTATGGCAAGGAATATTAAGGTGAAGGATATGGACGTAAGCAGGGCATCATGTGGATTTGAGTCTACCGGAAAGAATGCCTCCAAGAAGAATTGGGATGCCCCAAAGTTAGAGGTTGTCTCGGGCAAGATAATGGCCCAGCCCTATATCAGGTTTACTTAATTTATGGTTTTCCCAAAATATGTT
>JAUYOH010000016.1 GCA_030695925.1 Candidatus Omnitrophota bacterium | reverse complement strand
GAGGCAGAATACGGGCATGGATCCGCGCACGCTCATCTGCTCGAAAGCCAATATCGACAGATTATTGGCAAATAATGGGGTCAAGGATGCGATCAAGTATGTCGCGCGGCTTACCGAGGCCGAGATCCTGAACGCGCTGGCCGATATCCTTGGGATAAAGGAGATCGTGGTCGGCAAGGGCATCTATAACTCGGCCAAGGAAGGAAAACCCTTCGCGTCGGCAGACATCTGGAACGACGATTACGCGATGGTCGCCGTAATCGACGCAAGCCAGAGGCTCTCGAGCCCGTCCTTGGGAAGGACCTTCCTGTGGACGCTCGATAGTCCCGAGAACGCCACAGTCGAGCAGTACCGGGACGATGCCGCAAGGAGCGATATATTCAGGGTTCGTCAGCACGTCGACGAGCACATTATCGATCCGTATTTCGCGCATCTCATGAAGGTAGACGCATAAATTGCGAAAAGTCCGGGACGGTCTTTACCGGCCGTCCCGGATATCTAAAGGCATTATGTCGTTAAAAAACGAACTTACAAAAGACGTAATAAACACGTTCCTTAATACGGACGAATTCGCGGAAGACATCGTCTATACGCCGAAAGGCGAAAGCGCGAAATCCGTCCGCGCTATCGTTAACCGGAAACGGCTCGATCCGTCCACGGAAGATTCGGGAAGGGTCCTTGCGGGACAGGCGGAAATCTTTATAGCAAACGACGCGGTTGCGGGGGTTTCGTTGGTATCGAAAGGGCAGGACAAGGTGTCATTGTCTGAGCTTATGGGGGCTCCCGCGATCGACTGGGTCGTTATCGATATCATCGATCAGGACGAGGGAATGTTTCACTTGCTTATTCAAAAATGACAAAACTGACAGTCGAGATAAATACGAAAAACCTAGAGAAAGCGATCAGACTTTTTCCGAAAGAGCTAAAAATGCAGTTAGGCGACGGCTTTGATCATATCTCGCGCAAGTTCCTTAAGATATTTAAACAGACCCGCTTACAGGGTCCTCCGGGAGTAAAGGCGCGTCCTCACGGAATATTCACTCACTTTACGAGGGCAAGTCTGGTCTCGCGCGATATCGAAGGTATGGGAATGACGATATTCTCGGATTCCAAGATATCGCGGATGCACGAGGAAGGCGCGACCATTAAATCGGCGGGAGGAGAAAGATTAGCGGCTCCTTTATCGGCAAGACCTGAGATGTTTATAGGAGGACAATACCCGGGACGTCTTAAAAAAAGATACCGCGACCCGAGGGCTATGAAAAACGTAATACGAATAATTCTGAAGGGAAAACAGTTTCTCGTAAAGGTGAAGAGGCGATCGAGAGAGTTATTGCCGCTATTCGTCCTTAAGAATCAAATCAGAATTCGGCCGAGACTGGGCTTCTACAAGACGTGGGACGACATGCAGAACGAGCGCATTATTATTCTTAATAAATCCGTAAAAAAGGCCATAGACAGCGTATGACGGTTAGAGAAAGCATCCTCGAAAATATAAAGACTACTCTTGAAGCGATTACGGAAGCGGGCGGTTACCGTAATACGATCGCAAGCGTCCAGCGCTGGAGGCAGTCGGGTAATAGCTTAGTTAATATCCCCTGCATCGTCATTAACGCGGGCCCCGAGACTAAGGAGCCGGTTCCTAATCCGTTCACGACCTGCCGGTTTACCGTGTATCTCGATATCTGGACAAGACAGGACGAATCGGATCCGGCTTCGACGGACGCTTTATTGAACAGTCTTTTAGGAGACGCGGAAAAGGCTCTCATGATTGACGTTACAAGAGGAGACTTCGCGAAAGATACCAATATAAGATCAAACGCCATGTTTGAGACGGCGGAGGGCCAGCCCCACGCCGGCATAATAATAGAGCTTGAAATCGTTTATCAGCACAGACAAACCGATCCCGAAATAGCGGGATAGAAGGAGGGAAGATGTTATCGAGAAGAAGGCAGCTTGCCGTAAAGATCGAGACTCAGGAAGGAGTGGCCGAGGCGGTGTCGGCAATCGACGCGAAGCTTTTACCGTATGATCCGAAGGTAGGCTTTGATGTCGAGATGTTCGAGCGTAATCCCGCTCGCAGGTCATTTTCGCCTTTAGGAAAGATTCCGGGCAAGCGTCCGGCGAATATTTCCTACAGGCTTGAGTTAAGGGGATCGGGCTCGATAAATACGTTGCCCGAATGGGCAAAGGTGTTCGCAGCTTCAGGCCTCGAAGCGAGCGCGCTTAAGTTGATCAATATCGGCGCGATAACGGGAGGGCCGTATCTGCATGCGGAGTTTATCACGGGAGGGACATCCGGGGCCACGGGGCTCGTAGTCATAAAGACAGCAAACGGCGCTCCCAGCATGTATTTCGTTCCTGTTGTGGGGACGTTACAGTCAGGCGAGCAGTTGACAGGTGTTACCTCGAATGCCACATGCATGAGCTCGTCCGCGCCCGCAAGCGCGGGGTTTGTAATGCATCCGGTGTCTGACGAGATACCCTCGGTAACTCAAGCTTTGTATGAAGACGGTATGCGAAAGCTCATAAAAGGGTCGAGGGGCAAGGCGAAACTTAACTTTAAATCGGGCGATCCGGTCATGGCCGACTTTGAGTTTCAGGGGGTGGAGGCAGGCGTTACGGACGAACCCTTGCTGGAAAGTATAGCCCACGAGACTACGAAACCGCCGGTATTCTTAAACGCCCTGTTCTCGGTCGACGGCTTCTCGGCTCGTATCGAGGCGATGGAGATTGATCTTGCCAATACCCTTGTCTCGCGAGACGACGTAAACGACGCAAGAGGTATATTATCTTTCGCTATTACCGGCAGAAGCTATCAGGGTTCTTTCAACCCCGAGATGGTAAAGGCTATAGAACACGACTTCCATTCGAAGATGTTTTCCGGCTCCGAGATGATAGTCGACTTTACCGTGGGTTCGGTCGCCGGCGATAAGTTCCGTTTCTACATCCCGAGGGCCCAGTACGTAAAGGTCGAGGATGAGGAAAGAGACGGCCTGCAGCTTGCCAAGTGCTCGTTTACGCTTAACGGATCGCTCGATCCGGGCGATGACGAGCTTGCGATACTTGTTCTTTAAACGAAAGGAGATCATTCATGCTTACGGGAATAAATATTTACGAGACAAAACCTTACAAGTCGAAACTCGACAAGGATAAGGAAAATTCAAGCGTCTTTCATATTTGTCCTGTGGACGCGCACCTTAGGGCATATATCGACGACCAGACGACGAGTTTCGAGATAAGCTCCGATAACGCCAAGGACAAGGCGAAGGCAAACGTGGCCTCGGCCAAGAGGAATCTCTTATTCGTAAGATTCGGCTTGAAAGGCCTTGAAGGATATCTAGACCCCAGAGACAATAAGCCGGTCAAGTTCGACACGATTTCGTATGCCGTTAACGGCAAGAATTATAACGTCGTGACGGACGAGATCCTCGCCATATTCCCGAAAGCTTTAATCGATGAGCTTTCGGAAGTCATATCCGGCGAAAACTCTTTATCGGAGGAAGAGAGAAAAAACTGATACTGGCGGTCTGGCTTACGAAGTTAGAGCTTGACTGCCGGACCTGCTCCGAGGCTCAAAAAATAGAACGGGGTTGCATTAAGGATTCGCCCATACCGGGAGCTTGGAAGATAGGAGCTGAGGAATTCTCCAGATGTCCGCGGGCCCTTGTAACGGGAAAGAGTTTTGAATACTTAAACGCTTATTTTTTCTTCGAGAAGGGGTATCTGCCGAATCCGGGAGGTTGGATGGATCAGCCGGTTAAGTTCATAGAAGCGATTGTGCTGATAGCGCGCGAAATCATAAAGATAGGAAAGAAGGATGCCGACAAACAGAGAACTTGAGATCATCATGCGGCTTAAAGATGAGGTCACGAAACGCTTAAAAGGCGTTGAGGGAGCCATACAAAGATTTGCGAATAGCGCGCGAGAAACCGGGCAGACCTTAAAACAGCTCGGTCGCGAGATCTCTCAAGTAGGACAAACCCTTATCTTTATGGGAGGAGCTCTTACCGGGCCCTTGGCCCTTGCTTTTAAATCCGCGGAGAAATACTCGATCCCCGTATATAACGAGTTGAAAAGACTCGATAACGCGTTTTTAGGTCTACGGGTTTCAATCGCGGAGGCGCTCATACCGGTAGTCCATAAGCTCGCCAACGTGTTCGGCAATCTCTTGAATCTCTGGAACTCGATCGATCCGGCCACCCGAAATCTCATCATCCAGTCAGTCGCTATGACCGGCATATTTATGATGCTCGGAGGGGTGGTTGTAGCTTTGATAGGACGACTTGTGAGATTGTCGGGGGTCATCTTCAGCTTAATAAGTAAGCTCGCGTTATTTACGCTCGCCCATCCGTGGATCGCGGCGTTAATCGTAATAGTGGCGGCCTTAACCTATACGTTTATCAAATTCCGCAATGTCGCGGTGCCGGTCTTAAATGCGGTCGAGATCGGCGCCAACATGGTCTATATAGGTTTCGCGAAACTCTTCAAGTGGCTCATATCGGGCTTTGACTGGGTATTGCAGTACCTCGTTAAGTTCTACGATATTCTCGGCAAACTCCCGGGCAAACTCGGTGAGCCTTTTAGGACGACCTCGGAAACCTTGAAGAAGTTAAGGGAGGAGCTAGCGCTTTTAACCAAGGCCTCGGATATCGAGATCAATCGAACACAGGAAAAGATTTCGAAGATCATGTCTGAAGGGGGAGGGTCGCTCGCCAAAGGCTACGACAAGGCAAAGGCCTCTATTCAGGGCTTTATCGCCACATTAAAGGGCCTCGGAAAAGAGACCAAAATCGATGAGATAGCCCAGTCCTTTAACGCCATAGAGGCGGTTGGACAGGGCACAGCAAGAAGCTTGGGCGAATCATTCAGGCATTTATTTAAGGACGCGTTTAGAGGCGAGCTTGACAGCGCCAAGGACTACTTTGTCGAATTCGGCAATATGATGATAGATGTGTTGGCCGAGGTTCTCGCGAAGATAGTTCTCATTAAGACGATAGGCGCGGTCTTCCCGGGCATGATTCCGTATTTTCATCAAGGAGGCGTAGTAAGGCCGGTCTACGCGCATTCGGGGTATTTGGCCCATGACGAGGTTCCCTTAATAGCTCAATCAGGCGAGGGGGTCGTGTCAAGGCGCGGTATGAGACGTCTCGGGCCGGAGGGCCTAAAGAGGCTTAATCAGGGCGGCGGGGCAGGAGACCAAAATCAGGTCTTTAATATTTACATCGCCGCCAATGACGCGAAATCTTTCAGGGACATGCTGATGCAGCATCCGGATATTTTCGAGGATGCCATATCGAGCGCCATCGCGAAGAACAGGTCTATCCGCAGCGCCATAAGGAATAACGTATGAGTATAGAAGTTTTAGAGTTTACGCCTGAGTTCGGACTAAAAGAGGATATCGAATATTCGACCCTTATATTCGAATCTGATTCGGGCAAAGAGAAGCGAAGATCCAAAAGATCGCAAGCGATACGGACCCTCGACTGCTTCTTGGAAAGCGAAAGTGAAGAGGCTGTCGATCTTATATGGAATTTCTTTAAGGCGAGGAAGGGCAGGTTCGACACCTTCTGGGTAAAATTTCCGACGAGCTATAAGGTTCAAAATGAGGCGGTCGGGATAGGAAACGGTGTTGATACTGTATTTAATCTCGACATTTTCCCCATAGATACGGCCTCGATCAAGGTTTATTTAAACGGGGTAGAGGTCACGTCGGGTTTCACCGTAACGAACGATCTTACGAACGAGGTCGCAAAGATCGAATTCGCAAGCCCTCCGAGCGCCAGTGTCGCGATTACAGCTGACTATGAATATTACGTTCAGGTCAG
>JAUYOH010000165.1 GCA_030695925.1 Candidatus Omnitrophota bacterium | reverse complement strand
ACCGCTCATCCAAAGAAATCGTTCAATTTAACAATCGTATCTTCTCTCCTGAAAACCTTCAGCATTTTATCAGCAGCTATAACGCGCATCAAGAAGCAAAGTCAAAGAATGACGCGTATTTTAGATTTTTCCCTGCCTTTGAGCAGGAGCTGCTGCAGGTTTTCTCGCACTCAGAGCAGGAGCCCCAGCCAGATAAGCCTGCAGGATATGTCAGTGTTGAGCGTTTTGATATTCCATCCGGCAAGCCAGAGGGCAGTGGTTTGCCTTCCGATAGGCAAAGCCACAAGCCAGAGGAAAGTGATTTAGATTCCAATAGTCAAGACCGTGAAGAAAGTCCGGATATTGTCAGGGAGAAGCTGTTGAGGCTAATTAAAGACCTGCATGCCCGCTCCTTTGAATATAGGGATATTGCCGTGCTCTCCAGAAGCGGCGCTAACGTTGAGAAGATCTCCGGCTGGCTGATAGAAGAGGGAATCCCGGTAGAGTCAGAGAAAACCTTAAACATTAGGGAGAACGGCCTGATTAAAGAAATTATCTCTTTTCTAAAGTTCCTTGATTCTCCCATTGATGATCTTAGCTTCGCCTCATTTATTCTCGGTGAAATATTTTGCGCTGCTTCAGGCCTAGCCAAGGAAAAAATCGAGGATTTTATTTTTAGAAATAGGATGCAAAAGAAAAATAAAGATGCTTTTGCGCCATATCTTTACCGCGCTTTCCAGAGAGAGTTCCCGCAGGTTTGGCAGCAGTATATTGAGAAATTCTTTAAGAATGTCGGTTTCCTGCCGCTGTACGAGATGCTGGTGACAATATACGCGGATTTTGGGATACTAGATAGGTTTTCTGAGTACCAAAGCTTCTTTATGTATTTTCTCGAGCTGGTTATGGAAAAAGAGGATGAGCATAACGGCATCAGGGCGTTCCTTGAATACTTCAAGGATGCTGTTGACGACGATCTTTATGTGAAATTCCCCTCCAGCAATGCAGTCAAGGTGATGACTGTGCATAAGGCAAAGGGCTTGGAGTTTACGGTGGTCATTATCCCGTTTCTTAAAATAAGCCCCAAGGCAGAATCAACCTCAGATAACCGCGGTACCTCCTATACCCCTGACCTTAAGGAAAACACCCTTAGGCTTCTGCGCTTAAAAGAAGATTACCGCAAGTT
>JAUYOH010000154.1 GCA_030695925.1 Candidatus Omnitrophota bacterium | reverse complement strand
ATGTAAAATTTGCTCATACCAAGAAGAATGCTCTTAGCAGTTTAAAAGAGCAAACCCCGGACATGGTATTTTGTGATTTAAAGTTACCGGATGGTGATGGGATGAAGATTCTTTCTAAAATTAAGAAGATAAGCCCCGGCACAATAGTAAATATAATTACCGCCTATGGCAGCGACGAAACAAGAGACGAAGCAAAGAGATTGGGCGCATATAGTTTTATAGACAAGCCTTTTAGCGAAGAGGATATACTGGGGAATATAAGAGAATTTTCTAAGGCGGGAGTAAGTTAAAGTGAAAAGAATTCTTATTGTAGATGACGATAAAGATTTACGTTTTAACCTTTCATGCGTTTTGAAAGAAGAAGGCCATGAGGTTATTGCGGTCTCGGACGGAAAGCAGGCGCTTAATGCCGTTGACAAAAATGCTCCTGACTTAGTTCTGCTTGACATCAAACTGCCCGGGATGGATGGGGTAGAATTATTACAGGAGATAAAAAGAAAAGGGAATAATTTGCCCATCATCATGCTGACCGCGAACAGTGACGTGAAGAGCGCGGTCCATGCAATGAAATTAGGCGCGTATGACTACATTACAAAGCCATTTGATGAGGAAGAACTGATTCTTATTATTAAAAAGGCTCTTCATGCCCAGTATTTATCTCAGGAAGTGGAATCTTTAAGAAAGAAATTGGGCCAGATGCCCGCGCCAATAGAAGAGGCGATGGGAGATAGCCCGCAAATAAAGCAAGTCCTAAAACAGGTTGAGATCATCGCGGCTACAAATATGACCGTGATACTTCAAGGAGAGAGCGGCACAGGGAAAGAAGTGATAGCGAAGATGATTCACGAAAAGAGCCTGCGTAAAAATAAACCTTTCATCGCGATAGATTGCGGCGCCATACCGGATACCTTGGTCGAAAGCGAGCTTTTTGGTTATGAGAAGGGCGCTTTTACCGGGGCCGAGGAGCGCAAAGATGGCAAGTTTGAACAGGCCAATGGCGGAACTCTATTCTTCGACGAGATCACCAATATTCCAAGCAGTATACAGATGAAGCTGTTACGAGCCGTTCAGGAAAGAAAATTTCAACACCTGGGCGGGCAGAGAGATATAAGCGTAGATGTGAGAATAATCGTGGCAACGAACACCAATCTTTCAGATGCTGTAAAAACGGGTAAATTTAGAGATGACCTTTTTCACAGATTAAACGAGTTTCATATCGACCTCCCGCCTTTAAGAGAAAGGAAGGAAGACCTACCTGTTTTAAATAAATATTTTTTGGATGAAGCGAATAGAGAACTTGATAAAAAATTGGAGGGTTTCTCGGGAGGGGCGATGAGGTTTCTTCTCGATTATCCATGGCCGGGTAATGTCCGGGAACTGAAAAACGTGATCAAGCGGGCGGTTCTTTTGGCCGATTCGAACCACATAACCCCCGCATGCCTTTCCTTAAATAATGGTACCCATCCCGCGCAATCCGAGCCGCAACCTCAAGCGCCAATGTCTGATACTAAAGAAGGCGCTTCGCTCAAGGAAGCGAAGGAAAAGTCCGCGGGACAGATTGAGGAAAAGATGATCAAAGAGGCCATGGTTAAAGCCGGCGGCAATAAAACCAAGGCCGCCAGAATCCTTAAGATTGACCGCACGACGCTCTATTCCAAAATAAAAGAATTTCAAATCAAGTAATCTCCTTAAATCGACAACCCCGCACCATCTTAAAAACCGTAAGCAAGTTCCCACAAAAGCGTAGAAATATCCCTACATGTTTCGTTGTCATTGACGGATTACAGCCTGATATTCGTATGGCACGTTTGTTGCTATATTATAAAGTG
>JAUYOH010000152.1 GCA_030695925.1 Candidatus Omnitrophota bacterium | reverse complement strand
GTCTTTGCGCTCCTCTGCCCCCGTAAAAGCGCCTTTCTCATAACCAAAGAGCTCGCTTTCGACCAATGTATCCGGTATGGCGCCGCAATCTATCGCGATGAAAGGTTTGTCTTTACGCAGGCTCTTTTCATGAATCATCTTTGCTATCACTTCTTTCCCTGTGCCGCTCTCCCCCTGAAGTATCACGGTCATGTTTGTGGCCGCGATTATCCCGACTTGTTTCAGGACTTGATTTATTCGCGGGCTATCTCCCATCACCTCTTCTATCGGCGCGGGCACCCGGCCTAATTTTTTTCTTAAGGATTTCACTTCCCGGCTTAAATACTGGGTATGAAGAGCTTTTTTAATGATAAGAATCAACTCCTCATTATCAAATGGCTTGGTAACATAGTCAAATGCGCCGAGTTTCATGGCTTTTACCGCGTCTTTTACTTCTGCATCGGCGGTAAGCATGATTATAATCAAGTCCTTATCGATCCTTTTAAACTTCTCCAAAATCTCCATCCCATTCATACTGGGCAGCCGTATGTCTAATAAGACTAAATTAGGGCAATTTCTTTGGACTGTCTTAAGCGCTTCTCTTCCATCCTCTACAGCAAGTACATCATAACCTTCATCCTTTAAGATACTTGAAAGATTAAAGCGCAGATCCTTATCATCATCTACAACCAGAATTCTTTCCACCTTAACTCACTCCTACCTTACGAAATTCTCTTATATTATCTAATATATCCTCTTCGCTAAAAGGTTTGTCTATAAAACCATGGGCGCCCAATCTCCTTGCTTCGTCTCTAGCTTCTTCGCTGCCATAGGCGGTGATTATATTCACTATTGTGCCGGGCATTATCTTCCTGATTTTAGAAAGAATCCTCATCCCATCACCATCAGGTAACTTTAAATCACAAAATACCATGTCCGGTGTTTGGCTTTTTAAACTGCTAAAAGCTTCCTTCTTGGTATGGGCAAATTCTACATTATAGCCATGAGAGCTTAAGGTATCCCCTAAAAGCTGGCACAAATCTTTCTCGTCGTCTATGATTAAAATGTTCTTTATCTGGGTTTTTTCAAGGATAGCTCTTCTTACCGGTTTCCTTCTTTTTGTCTTTCTTAGTTGGGACCTTTCGTAGCGCCGAAAATAGGGTATAAGTTCCTCAAGTTCTTCGGGCTTTCGCCAACCGGAAAAACCGCCGCGCCAGACAATTACCTCGCCGGATTTTATCTTACCGGCGGAAATCCAGAACTTTAATCGGGCATCTAATATTTGTCTATATACGTCTGCGCTTCTTTTAATATCCCATCTTATCTCTGCCATAAATTTTACCCGCTATTTTACTCTCTCTCTGTGTGTGTCAGCCCTTGCTCAATGGGTAAAGAAACAGTAAAGAGAGAGCCTTTTTTAAGTTTACTTTCTACCTCGATAGTTCCACCGTGGCTGACAATAATTCCATAACATATGGACAATCCCAAACCCACGCCTTGAGGTTTGGTGCTAAAGAAAGGGTCAAATATCTTAATAATATCTTTTTCCGGGATGCCTTTGCCGGTATCATGAATCTTTACCAGGAAAAAATTTCCATTTAGTTCGGTAATAATAGTTAATTTGCCGCCGCGGGACATGGCTTCAATAGCATTGGTAATGAAGTTCAAGAAGGCGCGTTCTATCTGTTCTTTATCAATTTTTAACATAGGGGGTTTAGAGGTAAAGTCTTTAGCTATTTTTATCCTCTGCAAGCTAATCTTGGCTTTATTGGAATCCAAGACATCCTTAATGACCTTATGTACATCATAAGGCTGAAGATTAAGTTTTGTTGGTCGGGCGCAGTTTAATAGTTCCGTAATCAAATAGTTAATCCTTTCTACATTTCTCTTAACGATCTCAACATGTGTAGAGCATCCGTTTTTATTCACATAACGGCATTTGTTAAATCGCTGAACGGATATAGAAACATTGGTCAGGGGATTCCTTATCTCATGGGCAATGCTTGCGGCAATTCGACCGGTAAAGGCGAGTTTCTCCGAACGCACAAGGTCATCTTTACCAGATTGTAACTGTTCATAAGAAGTTTTAAGTTCTCCCTGAGATTTAGTAAGTTCGCTAATCAAACCTTTGATTTTACTTATATCCCTACCCATAAAGATGATATCATCCGGATAGGAAATTCTGGTTGTGATATTAACGCTTACGGGGATTTCCTTACCTTCCTTGTTCAGATATATCAGTTCCTGCTCCGCTAAAGGAAGCTTATCTTTCAAACCGGCCGTAG
>JAUYOH010000145.1 GCA_030695925.1 Candidatus Omnitrophota bacterium | reverse complement strand
TGTGAGTAGACATCCTTTGTAACCTCCATGGTTATTTAATGCCCCTCTCAGAACCGAACGTGACCATTTCGGTCATTCGGCTCCCCGAGAACACATCCTAATACGAGGACAGCGTATAGGTTAAATGATATATCTTTGGTATCGGCAAGGGGTTGTATTTTAGAAAGCGACGGAATTGCTCCCAGTCATAGCTTTTCTTCTGGCTTCGCCTATTAATCCATTTATAGACGAGCAAAAGTATTCTTTGATAGAACTTTCTTATCTGGGGCATATTGCCGCTTATCCCATAATAATTGTAGTGGCCTATTAGTTTCCTCCCTAATATTCGCCACCACTCTCTTAATTCTACAAGATTTCTTATACCCTTTAGCCAGAGATTCGCCGCTTTCATCTTTTGTCTGAACTTTGAACTTGCCGTCTTTCGGCCTAATTTGAATTTGCCATATCTCGTCTTATCGCAGTAATGCGTGAACCCAAGAAAGTCAAAGGTCGAGACTTTTCCGCCTGTCTGCTTGGCCTTATACCAAGCTCGGCGGCCAAAGTCAATTATCCTTGATTTATCTTTGGCGGTTTTAAGACCAAACTTATCAAGTCTCTGTCTTAGCATTTCGCTAAACTCCTTTGCTTCATCGTCATTCTGGAAGCAGACGACGAAGTCATCGGCATAGCGGATAAGACAGGCATAACCTTTGAGCTGTCGTTTGACATGCCTTTCGAACCACAGGTCTAATATGAAGTGAAGGTAGATATTAGCGAGGACAGGACTTAAAATCCCGCCTTGCGGCGTTCCCCTATCCGTTTCGCTAAATTTACCCTCTTCCATAATCCCTGCGTTTAAGAACCTGCCGATAAGTCTTAACAGATTTCTATCGGCAATCCTTTGTTCAAGGCATTTCATCAGCCATTTATGGTCTATGGTATCGAAAAACTTCTCAATATCCATATCCACAACGACATTTACAGGCTTGGTCATTACCGCTTTATCCAGAACATCCAACGCCTTATGGCAATTTCTGTTAGGCCTGAACCCATACGATACATCTAAGAAGTCGTCTTCAAAGATTGCCTCAAGGATTTTCTTTATACCCATTTGGACAACCTTGTCCTCAATGGTCGGAATTCCGAGCGGCCGCCTATCCCCGTTACTCTTGGGAATATAGGCTCGTCTCGTGGGTTGTGGTCTGTATTTCCACAACTTCATCCTATCGATAAGCCCTTTGATATTAGCAACTTTGTTGACTTCATACTCCTCTAACCTTACTCCGTCAATGCCCGGAGCTTTCTTTGTTTTAAGCTCCCCCAGACATTCCAAAAGAGAACCCTCGTTGATGAGGTGTATAAGAGACGTAAACCTCAACTTCGGATTTTCCTTTGCCCGATTAGTTAGGATATTAAGTTTCGTTGCCATCCATTCTCCACCTTTGAGCGTGGCGGATGTCTCCCTTATATCCTGCCCTGTTCCCTCTATCCCCTTTTCTCCACAGGCATTACCCTGCTTCATTGATACTATGGGATAGTCAGACTGCCGAGATATCTTTTGCGGCTCCTCGTCTTTTAGGACTTGTTGCCGCATACTCCTACTTTGAGGATATCCTGGCTCTCCCGAGTTCATATCTGCTCCTTGACATCTTGACACGGTCTCAGACCCCGTCGGGCTCTTGTCACCTTGCCATTTACGGTGGTAAGAATATTGTCTGCCGCTAGATGAACAGCGTCGACCTCCGACACGTTGATAATTTCGGGGCTCAATCCCTTTACTTGCGTTGTATCCCGATGTCTCCCGCCTTCCAGCTTCATCTAGTTCGTTACCTCCCTAAATGTGGAATTTAGTATTGGGCTGGCGGCTAACCTTTGCCCAAGTTGGACTTTCACCAACAGGAACCGATACGCTTTACTCGGCGCACTCATC
>JAUYOH010000141.1 GCA_030695925.1 Candidatus Omnitrophota bacterium | reverse complement strand
ACGACAGAGTACCGTGCAATGACGATAGCGGAGATAGCATTGAAACTATATACCAACGCCATAATCGAGTCTAATAGCGGGATGGACGAAGCCACCAAGGGATTAGGCGATGCCCCTATCTATAACATCCCATATCGCGATATAGGAATAGTGGTAAGCGACCTTAACGCTCAAATCCAAAAAGAGGATAAAAAATCCGTTTTAAAACATGAGGAAGTTGTGGAAAAGCTGATGGATAAATTCACCGTTCTCCCGATGAGGTATTTGACACTCTTTAGCGGAAAGGAACAGGTTCTTTTAATGACGAAGGATTATTACGACGACTTTATAGAGAACTTGGACAGGCTTCGGGAAAAGATAGAATTTAGCGTAAAGACTATTTGGCCTGGCGATCTTATAAGAGAAAGAATAACCACTGCCCATAGAAAAAGTGATAACCTACCTTTAGTAGCCGGTTCATCAGGGAAAAGCTTTATGAAGGAAAAATTTGAAAGTTACAAAATAGACAAAGAATTTGAAGAAGAGGCGGATAGATGTATCGTTATCGTAGACGGTTTCTTTAGTAAATTCACATCCGAGAAGAGGCTCGAAAAACTGAAAACCGACAATCTGCTTTTAAGCGCGTCCTATCTGGTCGATAAAGAAAAGAGAGATGATTTTAAAAAGGCGTTTGAGGAATTACGCGGCTCCGGGGGGGATCTCAAGTATCTGCTCAGCGGCCCGTGGCCTCCGTATAATTTTATCGTCTTAACCAATCCTAATGCCAAGAAGTTTGGTAGCTTGGATATGGTCGACAGAGTATTCCAACGCAAAGATTTGAAAGACAAAGACAGGACATAACTATGAATACAATGATAGAGACAGATTCTCCTGAAGTTTTTGCAGACGAGATGGAGAAACTGCAAGATGCGCTGCCTAAAAAGATCGAGGCAAATCCCGAAAACGCGGAGAAGGGATTGGCAAAATTAGTCCTTACTCTTATAGAGCTGATCCGGAAGTTAATGGAAAAACAGGCAATGCGGCGGGTCGAAGCAGGTTCTCTAACTGATGAGGAGGTCGAGCGGGTCGGCGAGACGCTCGAGAAATTAGAAAATAAGATGAAAGAATTAAAAGAGGTTTTTGGGCTTAAGGACGAAGAGTTAAATCTAAATTTAGGGCCATTAGGGGACCTGCTATAGGAGGAAAGATGGGCAAGGAAGACATTAAGATAAACTGCGCTATATTTCAGAAACAAGAGGCGGTAGCAAAAGATATCACGGGTAAGATCAATGCGACAGAAGGAGTGACAGGAAAAGCGTTTTTTGCCGAAGAGTTGCGGAAAGAAGTTGATGTGTTGCTTTCCTGCCAAGACTATAAAGATACAAGCCTCGATTGTCAAAATTGCCGTTTTATAGCCACCTTGCGCAAGAGGACGGCGGATATAAT
>JAUYOH010000150.1 GCA_030695925.1 Candidatus Omnitrophota bacterium | reverse complement strand
AGTTCCTTCATGTCCGCTCCTGTCTTGACGCAATATACAGGACAGTCCGCATTACCCATGTCACAATACCGCTTCAAGCCGCACACCGCTGTCTTCACGTTCATCACCAGTATCCTCTTCGAGCGCATATCCGGCAGCTTTATTCCTCTCGTAGTTGGAAATAAATCTTTGCACGTCTGAGTCATTTGGATCACCTCTTTCGATAAGATGTCGATATATCCAGTCTTCCAGAATTTCCGTTGTTGGTTTTGGAACGCCCATTCCCAACAACGTATGGGCAAATCCCAGATTGAATTGCTCCTCGAACCATTCGCGATTACCGTAGGGGCCTCTCGTCAGGTCATTCTGCATACGCTCGAATACTATCTCGTGCGGGTCGAATCTGGAAGGCATCGCGTCTGCCTTCATCACGAACGAGCCTGTTTCATCGGATATGGCGAACCTATCCAGGAATTCTTCAGACCTATTCTCAACACCTAAAGCAACAAGCTCCGGATCATATTTTTGAATTGGCACGAGCAATCACCTCCTTCATTTCGCTCATTTC
The DNA here is from genome assembly GCA_030695925.1 of Candidatus Omnitrophota bacterium. Classification (GTDB taxonomy): domain Bacteria; phylum Omnitrophota; class Gorgyraeia; order Pluralincolimonadales; family Pluralincolimonadaceae; genus JAGUXU01. The sequence continues at coordinate 613 of JAUYOH010000150.1, read as the reverse complement.
AATGGGCTTGTAAAAAATATAGAGAGATAGATACAGGGTTATACGCTACCCTATACCTATCTCCCTATGACTCTATGAAGCTGAAGCTGCCTGCGCAGCAGCCTTCTTTGTTGACCACGGTCTCCACTGACCGACGTATCCCAACACCTTCTTGCCGCTCTTCTGCGTATATTCTTTGGGTTCAGCAGATATGACGAACGACAGGATAATCTGGTCGTTGTTGGAATTCTCAGCGCTTGACACCAGCTTCTTCAGGTCCTCGACAGAGACGTTCGCTCTCGCCACTTTGATATCCTCACCCTTCTTAGTGGTCTTGTCTACAACCTTTACGAACTGGCTGAATCGACTATTTATGAACATGTGTATTCACCTCCTTCTTGTTGGATTGGGGCGCGAAGCCCTTTTTTGGGGAAGGGCGAGCGCTCACGTCTCTTGGGGGCAGGTACCTGGTATATACGCCCATGGGTGCGCCGAGTGACCCCTCGGCATATATATTTCCGTAGGTCTGTCAGATTTAATTGTTAAGCTATTGTCAAAATAGAAACCATAGTGTAAGCTTTTAATTGAATATCAGAAGAGCGAATAGTGCGTAGGGCACTTTCGCTCTTTTTTT
>JAUYOH010000133.1 GCA_030695925.1 Candidatus Omnitrophota bacterium | reverse complement strand
GCGACATCGGCCTCTTCCGGCGAATCAGATAAGATATGTCCCCTCTCAAGGAGCATACCTGTAATCTCTTCGGAATCCCGGTCGTTCATCTGACACCCGTAGGTTTGTAAAAAAACTTTTGGCATTAAAATCCTCCGGTTTTTTTACAAACCTGTACACGGGTGTCATCCCCCCGTTTAGCCCCCTGCTTTCTTGCTTTCGCAGAAAGCAAGAAGGGGGCTGGGGGGGCCAATTTCTCTGTGGACTTCACATATGCCTTTATCATCGCTTCCTTTTCTACTCTCGTGCGCTTCTTTATATCTATCTCAGCGTGCACAGCATTTTTATAATATTTATACTCTTTGGCATAAACCAACTTTACTGGTAACTTGCCTCTTAAATACTTAGCTCCATGACCGCTGCTATGCTCTTTAATTCGATTCTCCAAATTATTCGTATATCCGGTATAGTATGCGCCATTACTGCATTCTATAATATAAACGTAATATTTTGATTTACGCTTTATCATAATTACCTCTATTATTCTGGGCTGACGCAAAACTGCAGGGGCATCCGAAAGTCTTAATAAAAACTTTATTTGGCATATTTATCTAGTGCTACATTTCTTCGGCCGTCTAACGCTGTTAATCATAAGGGCTATCAGCGCTATCGAAGAGGCCGTCTTTATAAAAGGAGGGAATATCTCGCCTGCTTTGCCGAGAGTCACGTGGATGTCAAGTCCGGTAACGACGTATATCTGATTCAACAGTAATCCAAGACCTACCGCGCAAACCGAGATCGAGACAAGATATATCACCACCGCTCTCTTATCTAAAAACTTGCCCACGGCTAATATGCTCGCCATATTTGTCGCCGGCCCGGCGAGGAGAAACACTAGGGCCACTCCCGGGCTCATTCCTTTAGCTATCAACGCGGCCGCTATGGGAGTTGAGGCGCTGGCGCAGATGTAAAGAGGTATTCCTATGACCAGCATTATAAGCATCGCCTGCCAGCCGGAGCCAAGGTAATTTTCAATAAATTCCTGAGGCACGAAATAAGATATCACCCCGCCGATGACAATACCCAACGTGAGCCATTTCGCGATATCCCCTAAGAGGGCCGTGAAGGCGTAACGCATACCATACTTAAACTTATGGGCAAGGCTGTGATTATGGTCATCATTCTCGTCTTCGCAAAAAATACAGGTATCTGTCTGTTCTTTTGTCGCTTCCGTATCCTTCCTGCCGAAGACGTTTTCGCTGATTCCAGCGACGATGGCCGTGATGAACGCGGCGATGGGCCTGAATATCGTCATAAGAGGGTCGAGAAGCGCGAAAGATATCGCTATCGAGTCTATGCCTGATTCGGGGGTGGATATCAAAAATGAGAGGGTGGCACCCTTTGAGGCGCCGCTTTTTTTCAAAGATACAGCCATGGGGATGACGCCGCAGGAACATAACGGCAATGGCACACCCAGAATAGCAGCCAAGACCACAGATTTAATGCCGGGCTTGCCCAGATATTTTGCTATTTTTTCCTTGTCAACAAATATCTGTATAAGGCCGGCGATGAAAATACCGAAGAGTATGTATAACGCGGCGTCATTAAAAGTACGCCATATCTCGTTTATTAAACCAAAAGGGACTTTATCTATTGACATCGGACCGTCCTTTCTCCGTGCTCACTGGTATATCGGTCTTTCAATTCTAAATTCAAACCCTAAGCCTTCCTCAATTTAGCGATGAAGAAACCTTCCATAATCTCATTCGGTAATATCCTTAAAGTAAGTCTTAAATCGGAGGGATATTTTTTATCCTTCCACCCAACCAGGCCTCTTTTTATGTTTGAAATCGGTATCTGTATCGGGACCATTTCTATTTCCTTGAACTTGCTTAAGGCCCAATCTATTACTTCCTCATTCTCTTCCGGAGAAAATGTGCAGGTAGAATAGACAAGCTCACCGCCTTTTCTCAAAGAGGCTATCGCTGATGCGATAAGTATCTTTTGTCTTCGGGATACCTCCTTTACCCTCTTCTCGTTCCAGAATCCATAGGTCTTGTGATTGCGGACGTCAAAGAGTGCCTCGCCCGAACACGGCGCATCCAATAAAACCTTATCAAAATATCCGGGGTATTTCTCCTTTACCCAGAAACCATCCAATAGGCGGGCCTTGACGAAATCGATGCCCTGTATCCTTAAAGTAGCAAGAAGTTTCTGGAACCTGACTTCCATCTTTTCCAGAGCGATGAGCTCTATATCGCTGCCCGCAAGAGAGGCGATCTGGGTAGTCTTCGCGCCCGGGGCGGCGCACATATCAAGGATCTTTTCCCCTTTCTGAGGGCTTAAAAGGATCGGCGGTATCATGCTTGAGGCATTCTGCATATACACCTTGCCTTCCAGATAGAGCGGGCTTTTCCGAAGGTCCTTAGCGGCTGATTTTAAGATAAAACTGCCCTTAGGCCAATGTATCTCGCGGTATTTTATTCCTTCCCTGCCTAAATCCTCCCTTAAATGCGGCAAATCCGTCTTTAAATAATTTATCCTGAAGGTCTGTTCTTTCTTATGAAGGAATGTCTCGCATATCTTGGGATAATCGGAAGGATAAATCATTTTCAATTTCTCGAGAAACCCGGCGGGCAAGTTATATATTATCGCCTTCATGCGGAATTCTTCTGCCTCGTTATCTCATAGCAGAAGATGGCGCTTGCCATCGCCACGTTAAAGGATAGAGCGGCTCCTCGCATAGGAAGCGTCACCCTTAACTCAAGTTGTTTCTGGACGCCGTGATGTATGCCTTTTCCCTCGGAACCCAATACGAGGCAAAGCGGAAACGGAAAACTGATTTTATTAAGATCGTCACCGGCCTCGACGACCGTGCCCGCGATCCAATAACCGGATTTCTTCGCGTGTATGAGAGCATTGGAGAGATTGTTGACTCTGCAGACAGGGACGTAATTTTCTCCGCCTGAGGCTATATTCAGGACCGTCTCGTTGACTTCACAGGAGTCACGCTCGGGTATCACCACGGCGAACCCCCCGAAACAAGCCGTGATCCTTATGATGGCGCCTAGATTCTGAGGGTCTGTCACCCCATCCAGCAATATAAAGGATAAGCGTTTTTCGTTAAACTTATCCTGTAGTTGATCGAAAGAAAGATACTTAAATTCCCCGACCTCAGCGACAATGCCATGCAATCGCTCGGTATGCTTCAGTTTCAGCAGCTCTTTCTCCGAGACATGCTTAAAAGGGATCTTGCGGGACCTGATGATATCCATTATGACGGTATCGTTGAAACCTTCCTGAACAAGGATATTCTTTACGGTCTTCGGATTCGCCTTCAACCGCTCCAATACGGAGTTCCTGCCGAATAATAGCATCGCGTTATTTTCCCTGTTCCTTGTCATCCACCTCTGCTTCGGTGTCGATTACATCGCGGTCGTCAAACCGGCGCGGAGAACGGTTTTCGTAGCGGTATACCTTGAATGTCCCCTGAGGGCTTATGAATACATTAAGAAGAAAACTGATGGTGCTAAAACACAGAGCGCCCCAGAAGGCGCTCCAGAAACCTGCGATATTAAAACCTGTCACTATCTTTGAGACGAGATATAACATAAAACCGTTGACAAACAAAGTGAAGAGCCCCAATGACAGTATCGTCAAGGGCAGGGTGAAGATTATCACTATCGGCCGCAAAAAGGCGTTGATCAGCCCCAGGATAAGCGCCGCTACAATGGTGGTCTCCAGCCTATCCGAATGTATGCCCGGGACGATGTTTATTACCGCAACCAACGCGATTATGTTCACAAACCATCTTATAAAAAAGCCTCTCATCGCATTTCCTCTATTTTATCTGTATTGCGAGAAGGAATATGTCGTCGCCCTGCCTTCCCGCTTGAAAATCCTTAAGAGCCGCCATCAATTCCTCATTTAGACGCACGACGTCAAGATCTGATTTCTCCATGATGAATGATTTAAGCCGCTCATATCCGAACTCCTCCCCGTTGGGATTTTTCGATTCTACTATTCCGTCCGTGAAGAGAAATATCCTGTCGTCCCTCTCAAAATTGATCTTTACCTGATAGACGTCGCTTGTCTCCATTCCTATCCCCATTAAAAATGTCTGCGACTCCATAAAAATGATCTTTTTATTACTCTTCTGGAATAGTATCTGCGGGGGGTGGCCGTAATTAGAATACACCAATTTACTGTTTGAAAAATCCAGGATACCGCAAAACCCGCTTAAGAATATCCCCATCTTTCCGAAGTCCGACTTGATGAAATTATCCAATCTCCTTAAGACTTCCCCCGGCATAAGGTCCTGCCTTATCAAATTCTCGGTCTCGGTATGTATCCTGTTGACAAGCAAGGCCGCGGAGACGCCGTGGCCGGTGATATCGGAAATCATAAAGAAAAGGCGGTCTTTATCGAGAAAATGGAATTTCGCGTAATCCCCGCCCATATAGAGCATCGGCCTGTAATTTACGGCGATATCGACGCGCTGCGTCGAAAGCGATTTGGGCATAAGCCCGCTGTGGATCTTGTTGGCGAGTTCAAGTTCTTCCATCAATATCCTGCTTTTTTCTTCCACCTCTTTTTTTAAGGCAAAATCTTTCTGCCTCATTATCCCCTCGCTTCTCTTGACGATCAGGCATATTAAAGCCGCCACGATAAGGAGAGTGATATTTATCCCGAAAATCTCCACGTTAACATAGGTGTTGGTCATCTGGTAAACGCCGGCGAAGGTCGCAAGGGTATAAACGCCGATTACGGCTGCCTCTATCATATTCCACGGAAAAAGCAGCGTGCTTATAAAAAATGCTATCAAGATAAGCGTGATACCGAGATTAGCGATGACATCGGGGTGAGCCGCCGCCGCCAGTATCGCGATGGAGATGACGATGAAACTGAAGAACATCCCCCGTATCTTCTGGGTAATCAGATTCTTGGCAAATTTTCCTGTCCCAAGCAGAACTAACGAGAAAAATATGCCGCCTAATATACCCGGCATATCTTCTGCGCTCAGTAATCTTTTAAAAAAAATCCATGCCAACATGAACTCTAACGAAAAAACGCCTATGGCAATATAGCAGAAGAGATTGATCCGTTGAGATAAAGTGCGCTTCAGCTCGTTCTTGTATTCTTCCCGAAATCTTTCGGGGATTATCGTATCTTTCATTTTTTCTGTTCCACTTCCGCTTCTAATCTGTCTATAAGGCTGTTTATCTCTTTTATGGTATTCACGGGAAGCAGCTTTGAGGCCTGGACTTCATTCTTTAGTGTCTTTAAGGTGGAGATTATCCGCCTTACCGTCGCAACCTTCCTCTTCTCGCGGGCCTCGGCCGGGTCTAACTCTTCCCTTTGTCTTATCAGGGCTGTTATATCTTTTTTGATATCGCGGATGTCCCTGCCCTTCTCAAAGACATTCTTCTTAAGGGCGGTATAATCCTCTTCATCAATCTCTTTCTTATTTTTTGCCAACCGCAGAGCGTTTATCGCCTCATAACTGGGGACAATGGCCGCTTCAGAGGTCTCGTTAAAATCTTTATGTAGATACTGCGGTTCTTCTTTCTCCAGAAAATAATACGACTTCAGGAGTTTCACCGCGGTGTCTTTCCTTATCCCTATCTCCTTGGAGGTGTATGCCTCAAAGGTAAGATACTCCCAATCCCTGTAAAGCTTGTCCTTCCATACCGTATATAGCGCCTGCCCAAGGTCCATCCATGATGTCTTGAAATTCTTTACGCTCTGCAGTACGCGATACCTTACAGAGTTCTCGTCAAGACCTTCCATCTTGTGTTCAATCTTCTCAAGCGATCTTGTCTTCAACGCGTTCATCCCTTTCAGGTCAGGCATCTTTCGTAGGCCACTTCATTTCCGCATAAAAAATATCGAGAATATCGTCAAACTAAATAAAATTCTGTAAACGATAAATATATTGAAAGTATGCTTTTTTATATAATTCAAAAGATAACGGATCGCCATGAAACCCGTCACCGCAGAGGCGGAGAACCCCAGCAAAAGTGAGAGGCCGCCATCTGCGCCGGCCATCTTGGCTATATCTCCGAGCTTTAATATGGTCGCGCCGAAGATGATCGGCGCTGAGAGAAGGAAAGAAAATTTCGCGGATGACTCGCGGTCCAGGCCCATACCTAAGCCGCACGCGATAGTGGCGCCCGAACGCGAGACGCCGGGAATGATGGCTACCGCCTGGGATATCCCGATCGCCAGGGAATCGACCAGACCCAAAGACTGTAAATTTCTTTTTCTTCCGCTGAACCTGTCGATTAAATAAAATATTATCGCGAAGACGCCCAGCGCCGACGCTACAAGGAGAGGAGCCCTAAAGGCCGCTTCGGATTTCTCCTCCAATAATTTCCCGATTATGGCGCCCGGGACGCTCGCTATGACGATATACCAAAAAAGCCTGCGCTCCGGCGGGCCGCTAATCTTCCTCTCCTTAATACTTAAAAAACCTTCCTTCAGGAGAACCAGCCATTCTCTCCAAAAATATACCACTACGGCGAATAGCGTCCCGGCATGGAGCATGACATCGAAGCTTAAGCTGTGCTCTTCCCACCCGAATAACCACGGAATCACTATGAGATGCCCTGAGCTGCTTATCGGCAGGAATTCACCCAAACCCTGGACGAGACCGAGCACAATCGACTGCAGATAATTCACGGATGTCCTTTTGTTTTTATGCTAAATATTCTTCTCCGCCAAATCGCCGATTACCGGGATCTTGAATTGTTCGCCGGAGAAAGCCTTAAATAAGACGATCAGCCATAAGACCGTGCCGATGACATTTACGATACCCGCCATCATCCAGCCTACTATGGGAACTATCATCAATAGGACGTTCATGACGATCCATACGCCGCAAAACAATATGGACTGCATAGCGTGAAATCTGACGAATTTGTTCTCCTTCTCCAGGACATAAAAGATTATTCCGGTGATGACACCGAGAAGGTAAGATAACGCCGCCGCCAGATTGGGCGCCATTCCCGTCGAGCTCTTCCCCAAATCCTTCTGCTCCGCCATGTTAACCTCCTTGTTTAAGAAAGGTCTCCTTTAAGACAACCTCGTCGGCCAAGAGCGCGTCTTTTTTTCCGGAGACATCTATCTTTCTGTCAATTATTCTTGTCAGTTCCGCGATTCCACGTTTATCACCCAAGATTATCGCGCCGACTGCCTTCCCGTCTTTTATGATCACCTTCCTGTAAATGCCCTTGGCCGGATCCTTCTTCTTAACCTCCTCATATCCTTCGCCCTCGGGATTGACCGTCCCGACCGAGGTAAGGTCTATCCCCGCCACCTTTAACGTTACCTGGAATGTCGTCCCCTTATATTCGAGAGGTTCTCCGAGTATATTTGAAGCGGCCGCCTTAGCCTGCTCTATCGCGGCCGGTATGATCCCGTATACGACAGAGTTAAACTCGGCGCAATCTCCACCGGCGAATATGTCTTCGAGGTTGGTGCGCATATATTTATCTACCACTATGCCCCTATTGACAACTACGCCGCTTGCTTTAGCTGGTTCGACATTCGGCCTGATCCCGGTCGAGAGGATGAAGATGTCCGATTCCAGTTGGCCTATCTGCCTCAAGAGGAGGCATTTCTTTGTCCCCTCCGAGACGATGCGGTCGCAGGTGATACCCAGGATCACCTCTATCCCGAATTTCTCTACCTGCGATTTTAAGATCTGCGCGCCTTCTTCGTCTAACTGCTTCGGCAAAAGCCGCGGGGCGAATTCAACGACCGTGACCTTCAGCCCCAATTCGCTCAAGGCGCGCGCCGTCTCAAGACCTAAGAGGCCGCCTCCTATTACTACGGCTTTTTTCTTTCCGCGCGCATACGCCCTTATCCTCAAGACATCGTCTATATTCCTGTAAATAAAAACACCTTGGTTCTTAATACCGTCTATAGGCGGGACAAACGGCGAACTGCCCTGCGCAAGAAACATCTTATCGTAATCATACCTGTCTCCGTCTTCCGATATCAGTACCTTTGAGGAGGCATCGATGGCAGAGATCCTGTTTCTTAAAAATATCTCTATATTTCTTTTCTTAAACCACTCCTCAGTGTAAGGGAAGATCTGACTCAGGTCGATCTTTTCAGAGAGCAGCTGGTCCAGGCGCGGGCGCGGATAATAATGATATTCTTCGTCGGTAAATATGGATATCTTCTCTTTTGGCGAAAGCTCGGATATCGATTTCGCGGCGGTAATTCCGCAGATCCCGTTTCCGATAATAGCTATATTCATGCCGGCCTAAGATATCTTTTCGAACATATCCTTGCCGACGCCGCACTGCGGGCAGACCCAGTTATCGGGAAGGTTCTCGAAAGCGGTGCCCGGCGCGATCCCTCCAGTAGAATCTCCTACCTCCGGGTCATATATATAGCCGCATACCGTGCAACGATATTTAGACATTCTTTATCCCTTTCCGGATATCTTTTTCGCAAAATCGTTTCCGAAACTGTAACAACGTTTCAGCTCGTCCTCATCCGGGGCATATTTTACCGATACAGAGGGCATAGCAAGCTCTAAGCCCATCTCTTTAAGGACTTTCTCGATGGAGACCACCGCGCCGCCGGCCCATCCATAAGAACCGAATGCGGCGGCGATCCTGTTCTTCGGCCTTAATCCCTTTACAAATTCAAGAAATCCCGCGATAGTCGGAAGCATATCGTTATCGTGGGTCGACGAACCGATGATAAAACCCTTGGCTTCGAGCATATCGCTTACCACTTCGGTGCGGTCAGACTGGCTGATATCAAAAAGTTTTACGTTTAAACCGGCGTCGGTTATTCCTTCCGCTATTTTTCGCGCCATCTTCTCGGTTGAGCCATACATCGTCTCATAGATAACGACGGCTTTGGATTTCGTCTCATTCTTCGCCCATGAAAGATAGGCATTTATGATATTCATAGAGTCGCGCCGCCAGATGATGCCGTGGCTCGGCGCTATCATCTTTATGGAGATGCCCATCTTTAATATGTCTTCTATCTTCTTTAAGATCACGGATGAGAACGGCCATAGGATATTGGCGTAATATTTCTTCGCCTCATCCATAAGTACGCACTGGTCGGCCTCATCGTCAAATCTCTCCGACGTCGCGTAATGCTGCCCAAAGGCGTCATTCGGCAGGAGAAGTTCTTCCTCGGCGCAATAGGTAAACATGCTGTCGGGCCAGTGGATCATCGGCGCCTCTATAAATGTCAGCGTCCTCTTGCCTAGCTTCAGCGTATCGCCTGTCTTGACCGTCTGGAAATCTAGGTCGAGATAATAATACCTGTAAAGGCCTTCCTTGCATTTCTCCGTGCCGAAGACTTTCGCTCTCGGACAAACTTTCATCAATTCAGGGAGCGCGCCCGAGTGGTCGGGCTCTACGTGATTTGCGATGATATAATCGATCTTCTCGGCCGGAACGATCTGTTTTATCTTCTCGATCAACTCATAGGCAAAAGGCCCATAAACAGCATCTACCAAGGCGATCTTGTCGTCTATTATCAGGTAAGCGTTGTAGGTGGTGCCCCTGTTCGTCGTGTAGGTATGGCCGTGGAAAGTCCTTACATTCCAATTTATCGCCCCTACCCAATAGATACCCTTTTTTATCTCTAAGGGTCTCATCCTGCCTTGCCCCCTATTTTATTTCAGCAAATCTTCGAATGTCTCCTCGTGCTTCACCTCTTCTCCAAGGATATGGCATACCAGCTGGTAGGTGACATGGTCCTTGCCCTGCGTTTTTCTCGCGATCTTATTGTAAACATCGATCGCACCCGCTTCCGCGTCGGTGACCGTCTTTATAATGCCTCTGTAATCCGCGGTCGACTTGGGCGGCTTGGGGTAGGGGGCATTAGCGTTCTTTTCCAGTGTCATGGGATGCGAGAGCGGAACCCCGCCGAGTTCGAGTATCCTGTTGGCTACCTCATCGGCATGCTCTAATTCGTCTTTGGCGATCTTTTCCAGGAATTCGCTCATATCCTCGTAACCCTGCCCTGTGACGACCTGCGACATATACCAGTAAGAATAGAAAGCAAGCCATTCATCGGCATATGCCCTGTTGAGGTCCGCTATAATCTCTTTTACGTTCAACACCGCTATCTTCGTGCCTTCCTTACCCATCTTTAACCCTCCTCTTCTCGTTGTTTATTAACCCGCCTCCATTACCCTTCCTTCTTTCGCGACGAACCAGCTTGCCGGATCCGATAATAACGAATACGCCTCCTCCAGCAATTCGTAGTGACGCTCCTCTTCTTTCTTTAACCTCTCATAGAAGACCTTAGCGATACGGACACCGGTATCCTTTGACTGCCGGTCGTAATAGTCGTAACTGTTCTTTTCTTTTTTCATGGATATTGTTAACGCTTCAAGGCTGGATGGGTCCGCTTTAAGCCGTTTCTTCTCAGCGGAAGACAACGGTCTGAAGACAAGCCTTAGTTTAGCCTTTGCGGTTTTTGAGATGGTCTTGCTAAAATCGGCCCACTCCTTATCTTCTTTCAGGCCTTTGTATATCTCTTTTATTCGTTCAATATGCTTGAGTTCTTCATCGGCAAGGGAGGTCAAAAGCCTCTTTGCGACAGCGTTCTTGGCAGACTTGCCTGACTTGAGATAGAAGTTGCGGCCGTCTTCTTCCATCTTTATCGCGGCTTCCAAAATCCTGAGGTCCTTCTTGGGCATGATCCGACCTCCTTTAGGGATTAACTTTGCGGTTGATCAACCATATCTGTAGAGAACTCCGAAACCGCCCTGAGGATAATTCCAATCCACATTCTGAAATTCATCACAGATGACACGGCATGTGCCGCATTCGAGGCATCCGTCAACCGTCACCTTGGCGATGCCACTCTCCTCGATCTTCCAACAATCCGAGGGGCATCCGATCGAGCATTGCTTATTTACGCACTTTAAGCATTGATTGCCGTCTTTTACCTTTATGTGTGGTTCCGGGGCAAGATTGAATCGGTTCACAAACAATTTATCTTCTACGCGCATCATAAGTTGTATCTCCTTGCGTATATTAATACCATAATTCCGGGGCTTATTCAATCAAAAAATCAGAGGGGCCCCGACGTATTGTCGGGGCCCTCAAAAAATCCACAGAGGCATTATTTCTTCTTTGATTTCTTCTTCTTTGGCCCGCAGCTTCCACAGCTCATTTTCCCACCTCCGTTTCATCATTAAAGATATCACATTTATTTAAACTAGTCAAGCCGCCGTGCGGGGTTGACATGCCATCTTTATTGTGATATTTTATAACAAATGTTAACTCCGGTCTTGGCTCCTATCAATGATTTCTTCGGCGTTTTATTTAATCTTTTATATCCGCAGAATTGCCTGATCTGTAGTAATAAAATAAATGACCTTAAGACGCATCCTATTTGCGGAGATTGTATCGATAAGATCAAGATCAACCCGGAAACATCCCGCATCGAGGGAGAAACGGAAAATTTCGCGTTTGATTGCGCTTTTTACGCGACGATGTATGAGGAGGTCGTGAAGAAGTGCATCTGCCTTTTCAAGTATGAGGGCAAGACGCAAATGGCAAATCCTCTCGGTAAATTGATGTGTGATTTCGCCGTAAAGAGCATGGGCACTGATAAGATAGACATGATAGTGCCGGTACCGCTACACCCGGTTAAGCTGCGGGAGAGGCAATTCAACCAGTCTGAACTGCTTGCGGCGCATCTGGCTAAGAAAATGAGTAAAAGCGTGGTAAAAGATAAGGTCAAAAGGATAAAATATACGGCGCCGCAGACGGAATTAAAGAGGGACCAGCGCCTCAAGAACGTAAGGGGGGCTTTTCTGGTCAAGAAGAACGCCGATTTTAAGGAAAAGACCGTGCTGTTGGTGGATGATGTGCTGACGACAGGCGCCACATTGCACGAATGCGCAAAGGCACTAAAGTATGCCGGTGCCAAAAAGGTGGTGGCTTTGGCGCTGGCGCGGGGAAGCTAGACAATGAGGATCCTGAGAAGATATATATTAAAAGAATTGGCGGGACCTTTTTTCTTCTCGTTCGTCATATTCACATTCGCCATGCTTACGGGAAATTTGATAAAACTAGCCGACCTCGTCATCAACAAGGGTGTCGATTTCTTCTCCATCTGCAAATTATTCTTTTATATGCTGCCGTGGCTCTTCACGTTCACGGTGCCGATGGCGGTATTGAGCGCCACACTCCTGACATTCGGAAGGCTCTCTGCGGACAATGAGATCACCGCGATGAAGGCAAGCGGCATAAGCCTTTACAGGCTTGTCTTCCCGTTGGTGATAGTCGGCCTGATAATAAGCCTTATATCGTACGAACTCAATGACTGGATACTCCCTCGCCTTCGCTATGAATCGCGTAAACTCATAGCGCAGATCGGCGTGAAAAACCCGACGGCGTATCTGGAGGCAGGGACTTTCATCAAGGCGTTCAAAAATTATATCGTCTTCATATACGGCATAGAAAAAAATAAACTTACTAATGTAAGGATCTACCAGCCGCAGGAGGGCCGGCCTACCCGCACGATAATCGCGGCAAGGGGCGAGATCACTTATCTACCGGAAAAGGACGCGATCCGATTAAAACTGATGAATGGCACGAGCGATGAACCTAATTCGAAGGACCCGAATAACTTTTATAAACTAAACTTCAAAACCTATACTATGACGCTCGATTTAAAAGAGGGCAGAGACTTAAATATCGGAAAAAAGAAATCGGACATGTCGATCGCCGAACTAAAACAGGATATGAAGAAACTTAAGGCGGAAGGCATAAATCCTGTCCCTCTTAGTATCGAAATCCATAAAAAGATATCATATTCCTTCTCTTCCCTCATCTTCATCCTGATAGGTATCCCGCTAGGGCTTATGGCCCGGCGCGGCGAGAAGGCGATAGGGTTCGGCCTTAGCCTTCTTGTAATAGTAGTCTACTACCTTTTACTCTTGGGGGGAGAGGCCTTGACCATTAAAGGTGTACTGTTCCCCGCTCTCGGCATATGGCTTCCCAATATCATATTTGGGGCCATCGGCCCCGCGCTTATCTTCTGGATGGCGGAACAATGAAGATTATAGACAAATACATAACGAGGGGATTTATCTGGCCGTTCTTATACTGCCTCTTTATCTTCTTGTTTCTTTATGTCATAATCGACCTCTTCGGGCATCTGGATGACATAATAAAACAGGGTATACCCTTTGGCATCATTAAGGCTTATTACCTCTCCTCTCTTCCTTTCATATTTGTCCAGACAGCGCCCTTCGCCGTCCTCCTGGCGACGATATTCCTCTTGGGAAACCTAAGCCGCCATAATGAGATAATCGCCCTTAGGGCAAGCGGCATAAATTCGCTGAGGATAATAGCGCCGATCCTGTTGCTTGGGACCGCCATAGCCCTGGCGGTATATCTGGTGAACGAAAAGATAGTCCCCGAGGCATCAGCCACCTCAAGTGCCATAAAGGAACTGCAGTTCGAGAAAGGACAAAAACAAAGGGATGCGACCCTCACAAATATAACCGTATTCGGCAAAGAGGGAAAATTATTTTACGCAAGGTCTTATGATATAGCGACCAAGACGTTGCGTGACGTCGTGATACTAGAGCACGATCAAGACCAGTTCTTAAAAAGAAAGATAACCGCCGAGAGGATGGAGTGGCTCGGCGACAAGTGGAGATTTTACAACTGCGGTGTCTACAGGTTCGATAAAAACGGGAACGTGATCGGCAAGCCCGCTGTCTTCAGAGACCCAAAGATACTGCAATTTAAGGAAACTCCGGAAGGCCTCTTAAAAAACCAAACGCAGCCGGAATACATGAACTATACCCAACTGAAGGATTATGTGCGCCTGCTCTCGCTTGGAAGCAAGTCAACCGCGAGGAAACTGCTTGTGGACCTGCACTATAAACTTTCCCTGCCGTTTACGAGCATAACCATAATGCTTATCGGTATACCGTTTGCTTTGAAGAGGACCAGGTCCGGGGCGATGGCCAGTATGGGTATTTCATTGGCTATAGCCGTCGTCTTCTATGGCGCGAACGCGATATTTATCGCGCTCGGAAAAGGGGGGTTCCTGCCGCCTATCATATCCGCATGGGCCGCTAATATAATATTCGCCGGCTTCGGGATATTCCTGATAAAGAAGGTCCGCGCCTGATTGCCACTTAGGCGGTCTTAGGCCTTTCCGCCACAACCTGTCAATAAATAGATTTATTCTTTCTTTTATTAAATATACTTTTTGCTATTTAATGGGAATTGAAATAAGTGCTATTATAATAAAGATAACTGCTAAAATAATAATAACTATTTTAAGAGGAATGCGTAATTTTGTAAGAAACCATCCTATTAAGGCAAGAACTGCTAAGGCTACAAAAAGAATTAAAATATAGGTTAAATACACATTAAAATTAGCCATTGGATTGTCTGTTATTTAATACTACATCATTAGTAAGGAACCATTTAATATCTTCCAGCAAAGGACCATAAGCTGCTGCGTATTGCCCCATGGGATTAAAGCCTACCTGAATCTCGATTTGTTCCTATAGTAGTATAGACCGGTCTCTTTGTCAAATTCTCTTCCTGTATAAGTGAAGGAGTTCTTGGTCTTGTTGCCGGAGCGTTTGAGGTTGCCGAAGGAATCGTAGGAGTAGGAGTCTGTTATCTTCTGGTCTTTATCGGTTAAGGCTATGACGCTGCCTAATCCGTCATAGTGGTAGTAGTAGGTTTTGTTGTTTCTTTCGATGGAGATGAAGCTTTACTAAAGGTGGACATTACACTTTATAATCAAGGATTGTTTCCTAGGATTTCTTTTAAATTTTCATCAACTTTGTCCTTAGTTAGATTTTTAATTTTTAATATATTTTTGTAAATCCTATATAATTCATCGATATCTTTGTTATATTCCAATAGTTTTAAAGCAACGTAAATATCCAAAAATTCCCATGAGTTTTCGTTAATCTCTCCTTTATTAATATCTAAACCTACAAAGTATTCAGGAAGAGCATCAAATATTTCATAAAAAAATTTTACATCGAGCAACTCTTTTGGCCATATTTTACGAATTTCCTCAAATGTTTTAATTTTACCGTTTAAGACATCGAAACAAATCTTATAAACAAATTCTTTTTGTCTATTTCCTATTAACAATTTTACCTCCCTTCCTTATTTAATTCCAAACCATTGCCATGGTAAATGTCTGCCAATATTTCTAGCATAGACATGAAATTTTGTTACGATATTTTTAGTTGTTACGCCCCAGTTATGCCAATCAACGGCAAATATTCGTTTGCCTTCTCTATATAAGTTTATACCACCTCCACCAGTATTTGGATAACTACCAACCTTAATTGTATATTGTGCGCCTGTTTTTGCCCCCCATCCACTTAGCGAGGCCCCCGTTACTAACGTCCACCCAGTTGCCTGATACGTCCCGGGTGTCCATAAGGCGGCGATGCCACCGGGTATAGCCCAAAGCGGGTTTCCGGTCTCCGACCATCTTTGAGCATACCATTCAAGCGCGTTCTGGCCGAAACCTGTTCCATAATAATATCCTTCCCCTAGCTTTTCCCACCAGGGTTTCTCCTTGCGCCACCCCCACGGATCTATGAAGTTTACGGAATTGTTATTGACGTAGGTGTATATATTAGGTCCGTCAAGCATACCAAGGGGGTCTTGGGTAATAAACCTCCCTATCTTAGGATCGTAGTATCTGTTCCTATAGTAGTATAGGCCGGTCTCTTTGTCAAATTCTCTTGCGGTATAAGTGAAGGAGTTCTTGACCTTGCTGCCTTGGCGTTTGAGGTTGCCGAAGGAGTCGTAGGAGTAGGAGTCTGTTATCTTCTTGTTTTTATCGGTTAGGGATGTAACGCTGCCTAAGCCGTCGAAGTGGTAGTAGTAGGTTTTGTTGTCTTTTTCTATTGATATCGGCTCATCTATCCCTGGGCCGTGACAATAGCGGATGACTTCCTCTTCACTTTCGTTATCTTCTTGCTTTGTACGATATTCAAGGATTATGTCCTCGTTGTCATAAACATAATAGGTAGTTCTTGGCGTTTCGAGATCATCTGCGTCCTCTTCCTCTCCTTCGTCGTCTTCCTCATCAGGTATCTCTTCTTGTTCTTGAACTGTTTTCTTAATCCTTCTTCCAAATGGATCGTAAGCAAAAGTAACAATTTTTGTTTCGTCTTCTTCTTGAATAAATACTTGGGTAAGGCGGTTTTCATAGTCATAGGTGAAGGTAGAGGTCTTTAATTGGCCGTCATCATCTGTTTCTGTCTTTTTGATAAGATTGCCGGTTTTATTATATTCGCAGGCATAACCCGTCGTGGACAAAAGCTGATTTGCGATGTTGTAAGTATAGGCATCTTTTGAGGAGGTAAGCCTGTTCCCTAAGGGATCGTAGGTGTAGGATTCAATCTTATTCTTCTTCTCTTTTTCTTCCTCGTTGTCTTTTATCTTAACGGGAATAGTTTGGGTTAATCTATAAAGGGAATCATAGGCATAAGATGTCTTTAAGTCAGGCTCTGTTTTGGAGAGTCTGTTTCCCGTCTTATCGTATTCATAGGCGTAGCTTGAAATGGTTGCGCCGCCTTGCGCTTTATTGACTAAGCTTAAAAGATTACTTAATGAGTCGTAATTATAAGAGGCCTCTATCCCGTTGGGAAGAACGGCTTTGGTCCTTCTTCCTAAGCTGTCGTAGGTATATTGGGTCGAGCCGCCATAGATATCGGTAATGGATACCGGCCTGTTGGCGTAGTCATAGCCGTAATTGACTGTTTTTCCTTCAGGAGTCGTCATCTTGATCCTGTTTCCAGCGGGGTCATATTCGTAAGTCAAGCTTCTGTTATTTGAGTCGAGAATTTCTGTAAGCAGTCCTAATGGGTTGTAGGTATAGCTATAAGAGATAGTCGGGTTGTCGGCGGAAAGCATATTACCTCTGGCGTCGTAGGTAAATGTCTCTTGCGTTGAATCGGGATATTGCTTTTTGACGAACCTGTTTAAGGCGTCATAGGTATAGTTTATTGTGTTGTTATTCGCGTCGGTTCTCAAGATGAGGTTTCCATTTGGGTCATAGTTAAAGAGTGTCTGGTTGTTTAGAGGATCAATAACTTTGATTAACCTGTTTAGGCTGTCATAGAAGTATTGAGTCGTGCCGCCGTTAGCGTCGGTGATCGCGGTGCGGTTTCCTTCCGTGTCATAAGTGTATGTCGTGGCATTGCCTAAAGCATCCCTTGCCTGAACAAGCCTGTCAACCACGTCATAAGCATAGGTTGTAGTGTTATTATTGGGGTCAACGGTAGATATTAAATTGCCGACCGGGTCGTAAGTATAAAGGATCTTGGAATTATCCGGATATGTTATCTGTGTGCGGCGGTTTAATAAGTCGTAGGCAAAATTCGTTACTTTCCCTTCGGCGTCGGTAATCCGGGTTAGATTACCTATTATGTCATAGGTAAAATTGGTCTGATTGTTCTGGCTGTCTATTATTCTGATTAAATTGCCGTAACTGTCGTAATTGAAATTGGTAATGTTGTTATTCGGGTCTTTGAGTTGGATGGGCTTTCCTGAAATATCATAAGAATAGCTTGTGGTATTGTTGAGCGCGTCTTTAACTTGAATTAGATTGCCTTTTGAATCGTAGAGATATTCTGTGACGTTACCTAAGACGTCTGTTATCGAGCTTACAAAATCAAAGTTAGGCTCATAGGTGAATGTGGCGGTATTAGTTAGCGGGTCTTTTACAGTAGATAGATTCCCTCGGCTATCATAGGTAAAGTAGGTCAGATTACCGCTCTGGTCGGTAGCAGAGGTTTTATTTAGGGCCTCATCCCAAGTAAAGATTTGGATATTATTCTGACTATCGGTTATCCTGGTTACCAGACCGTAGTTATTGTATTCGTATCTGGTAGCATTGCCTAAAGAATCAGTTGAGGTCGTGATCTTGTTGGCCGGGTCAAAAACAAGGCTAACCGCGTTATTATTACCGTCCTGCCAAGAATGATAAGCGCGATCCTGCGCGTCGTATTCAAAGTAGAGCGAATGAGCGTTGGCGTCGGTCTGGTGTATTAGATTATGGTTTCCGTCATATTGATAAAAAGTCTCATGATTTAGAGGATCCGTTACCTTGACGAGGTTACCGTCTGCGTCATAATCATACTTAAATATCCTGTCTGCGAGGTCTGTTACCTGGATGATCTTTCCCTGAGGATTCGCGGTGAAGGATAGCTTTCTGCCGGAAGAGTCGGAGACCTCTGTTATAATTCCATCCGGTGTGCGTAAAATGTCTATGGCGCTACCGTTTCTCTCCTCTATCTTCGTAACCCTGCCCTGGATATCAAAATAGAGCGTCCTGCCGTGTTTTCTTAAGATGGTATATGTGCCGTCGGAATTTTTGGTGAGTTGAGAATATTTGCCTGCCGAAGGTTTGTAGGTACCGTCGGGTTGTATCGTATAAGTGGTATAAACCCCTTCCTCATCTGTCTCTATGACTGAATTTTCCGGTTGTTCAGATAAGAGAATATCGAAATTGGAGCGCCAGCCGTAGCCAAACTGGCCGTTAAAGTCATCCTGAGAATTGTAGGCGCGGGACAGCTCTAAATTGATCTCTTTGGCCGGAATGGAAATATCGGTTTTGGAAGTAAACATGTCGCCGTTAGCAACATTTATCGGCTCGGCAACGGTGGTAGCTTTATCGTGAGATATCTCTTTAGTGGGATCAACGGCAGGCGCTAAATTGCCTATAACTATCCTTGTCTCAGATGAAGACGACCACCGGTCTGATGTATCAAAACAATAAGCCTGAAGTATATGCTCGCCCAATGAGTAGCCGGAGATATTTACGTCCCAGGTATATGTGCCTGATTCGGGGTATTCGGGAACATAAAGTCCTCCCGCCAGCCCTCCGTCTAGCAGCAAGGATATCCACTTTATCCCTCGGTAATTAGGCGAGACATTATGGTATTCGACGGTTACCGGAAGAGTTAATGTTCCGGGCGGAACAGTTTGTCCGTTTGCTGGAGAAGCGATTGTTATCGCCGGCGGAGGATTATATACGATTACCGAAATATTGTCATATGCACCGGTAGGAGAGCCCGCCCAGTTAGCATATGCGTCTATTGCCTGGGTCCCGTCAGAGCGATCCGTAGTATCCCAGAAGAAAGTATGTGAACCGGATAAAACATACGACTCATAATATGAGCCGCCCGGAAAACAAGAAACATAATAGACAGGCCAAGTTGGGGTTCCCCAATAGGTAATGGTTATAGGAACGATACCGCCTACAGTCGCTCCATCGGCAGGAGAAACGATCTCGACATCGGCTGAGGTCGTAGACGCAACAAATAGTGACGATAAAATAATAAAAATGCTTAACAGAGACGTAGAAGCTATTCTCGTCAGTTTTTTCATAATAACGTTAACTCCTCTGTTTTATTAACTACAAGTATGCCATATAGTAAAATTCCGTCAAGGAAAACATCTTGCTTTTTTGTAGCAATATTTATATACCGGAGGAGAAAACAAAAGGGACGTGTTCAAAAACACGTCCCTTTTGTAATTATTCTATGTTTCGCGCTTAGGCCTTTCCGCCGCAACCCAAAAACTTGATCTTTCTTTTCACGACCTGTTTTATCGCGTCGCGGGCAGGACCTAGGTACTTCCGGGGATCGAATTCGCCGGGATTCTCGGCGAATACCTTTCTTATAGCTCCTGTCATCGCCAACCTGAGGTCCGTATCGATGTTGACTTTACAGACGCCCATCTTCGTCGCCCTTGCGATCATCTCTTCGGGGACGCCTCTGGCGCCCGGGATCTGGCCGCCGTAGTCATTGCAGACCTTGACGAGGTCGGCCGGCGCGGATGACGCGCCGTGGAGGACAAGCGGAAAACCGGGCAGCAATTTTCTTATCTTCTCCAGCCTCTCAAAATCCAGGTTCGGTTCTCCTTTGAATTTATACGCGCCGTGGCTGGTACCGATAGCGACCGCTAATGAGTCGCAACCTGTCCTCTTGACAAATTCCTCCGCCTGCGCGGGATCGGTATATATGGCGTCTTTGGCGGTTACCGAGATATTATCCTCCACCCCGGCAAGCTTTCCCAGTTCCGCCTCAACCGGCACGCCCTTTGAATGGGCATATTCAACGACCTTCTTCGTAAGCGCGATATTTTCCTCAAAAGGATATTTCGAGCCGTCTATCATAACCGAAGTAAACCCGCCGTCTACGCAGGCCTTGCATATCTCAAAATCCTCACCGTGGTCGAGATGGAGAACACAGTCTATGCCGGTCGTTTCCATCGCGGCGCGGACAAGGTGCAACAAATATTCCTGACGGGCATATTTACGCGCTCCCGTCGAGACCTGAAGTATGACAGGCGCTTTCTCTTCGGCGATCGCCTCGGTCACGCCCTGAATTATCTCCATATCGTTTATATTAAACGCCCCCACCGCATATTGCTCTCTATACGCCTTCTCAAACAATTTCTTAGTTGAAACAAACGCCATCTCTTTCTCCTTTTTATTTTATGTTAAATGTCCTTAAGTTCCAAGTTCCCAAGAAGACAGGTATTCCTTCTGTTCCGGAGTCAAGATGTCTATCGCTATCTTCATAGACCTCAATTTAAGCGCCGCTATCTTCTCGTCTATGTCTACGGGGACCGGATATACTTTATTCTTGAGTCTCTTTGAATTTAATTTTACGAACTCCGCGGAGAGCGCCTGATTCGCGAACGACATATCCATGACCTGCGCAGGATGGCCTTCCGCCGCGGCGAGATTTATAAGACGCCCCTCACCGAGAAGATTTATCCGCCTTCCGTCTCTCATGGTATATTCTTCGACAAATTCCCTTATCGATCTTTTCTTCCTGCTCATCTTACCAAGGGCTGGTATATCTATCTCGACATTAAAATGGCCGGAATTGCAGATGATGACGCCGTCCTTCATCAATTTAAAATGCTCTGCCCTCAGGACTTTGCAATCGCCTGTTACCGTAACAAATATATCGCCTATCCTAGCGGCCTCTTTCATCGGCATAACCCTGAATCCGTCCATGACAGCCTCGATAGCGCGCAAGGGATCTATCTCGGTGACAATGACGTTAGCGCCCATGCCTTTTGCCCTCTGGGCTGCCCCTTTTCCGCACCATCCGTATCCGGCGACGACAAAATTAGCCCCGGCGATCAACTCGTTGGTCGCCCTGATAATGCCGTCAATGGTCGACTGGCCCGTCCCGTATCTGTTATCGAACATATGTTTTGTATTAGCGTCATTGACCGCGATGACCGGAAAAAGCAAAAGCCCTTTCTTCTCAAGGCTCTTTAACCTTACGACCCCTGTGGTCGTCTCTTCGGTGCCGGCCAGTATACCTTTGACAAGGTTTCTTCTCTTTGAATGTATCGTCGAGACGAGGTCCGCGCCGTCATCCATAGTTATATTCGGCTCATGGTCGAGCGCGGCGTTGATATGTCTATAATATGTCTTTCCGTCTTCCCCTTTTATGGCGAATACGGGGATCTTGTAGTCCCGGACTAGGGACGCTGCGACATCATCTTGAGTCGAGAGCGGATTAGACGCGCATAATACGCAATCCGCCCCGCCGGCCTTGAGCGTCATCATGAGCGCCGCGGATTCGGTGGTGACATGCAGGCAGCATGAGACCTTTACGCCCCTTAAGGGCTTGTCTTTGTTGAACCTTTCACGGATGAGCCTGAGGACCGGCATATTTTCTTCGGCCCATTCGATCCTCAATTTCCCTTTTTTACTTAACCCGATGTCCTTTATATGGTATTTCATGCGAGCCTCGCTAACGTTTTAGCTTTATCCGTCTGTTCCCATGTGAAACCCTGCTCTTTTCTGCCGAAATGTCCGTAAGCGGCTGTATTCCTGTAAATGGGTTTCCTTAGGTCCAGCGTTTTTATTATACCTGACGGTGTGAGATCGAAATTATCCCTTATCAGTTTTACCAGTCTTTCGTCGGAGACCTTTCCCGTACCGAACGTATCGATGTTTACAGAAACGGGCTCGGCCCTGCCTATGACATAAGCGATCTGTAACTGGCATTTATCGGCTAACCCAGAGGCGACGATGTTCTTCGCGACATATCTCATCATATACGCGGCAGAACGATCTACCTTCGTCGGGTCCTTTCCCGAGAAAGCGCCGCCGCCGTGGGGTATAGTGCCGCCATATGTATCCACGATTATCTTTCTTCCGGTCATACCTGTGTCGGACTGCGGCCCGCCGACCAAAAATAGCCCTGTCTGATTGATGAAAAATTCGGTGTCTTTAGTAAGGTACTCCCCGATTACGGGTTTTATGACTTTTTCTATGATATCTTTGCGGCCCCTGTTAGAGAAAGCGTTCTTCTCGACCGCCTCCTGCGTATGCTGCGCCGCGATAACGACATTCGTGACCTTCTTCGGTTTCCCGTTGACGTATTCAACGGTGACCTGTGACTTACCGTCCGGGCCGAGGTATCCTAAAATCTTCTTCTTTCTTACCTCGGTCAGGCGCAGCGATAATCTGTGCGCCAGCGTGATGGGAAGCGGCATCAATTCTTCGGTCTCGCGGCAGGCGTATCCGAACATCATTCCCTGGTCTCCGGCGCCGCCTTTGTCCACACCCTGCGCGATATCGGGAGATTGCGCGTGGATCGCGTTTAATATAGCGCACGTATGGTAATCGAAACCGTACTTGGGATCGGAATATCCTATATCTTTAAGTATATTGCGGCACAGGTCGTGGACGTGTATAAAACTATTCGTGGTTATCTCTCCTCCAACTATGATAAGGCCCATAGTGACGTATGTCTCACATGCGACCCTTCCTTTCGGATCGACCTTAAGCACCGCGTCAAGTACGCCGTCGGATATCTGATCGCAGACTTTATCAGGATGCCCTTCGGTCACCGATTCGGATGTAAACAGATAATTATGCTTTTCCATTCTTTCGTCTCTCCTTTTTTTAATCAGTAAATGACAGATTCGCTTTACGATAAGATTCTATATCACCGATATCGTACCAGACGCCTTTAAATACATAGCATCTGACTTCACGCTCTTTATGCAACCACTGGACGAAATGTCCCGGAGCGTCCTTCTCGTTGCCTACCTTCAAATAATCAGTTACTAAATGTAAGCCGTCCTTCGGGAAATAGTATATGCCGGTAGCCACCAAAGACGAAGGGGATTCCTGTGGCTTCTCCAGAAAATTATCTACATTACCCTTCTGGCTCACTTCGACTACGCCGTATCTGCGTGCTTTTTCTTTATCTCCTATATCGTATGCTCCCATCGCAAATAGCGTGGGCCCAACCTTCACATACTCTACGAATCCTTTGAGGTCCCAATCAAACATGTTATCGCCGGCCAAGATCATAAGGTCGTCATGGACGCGCTGTCGTTCAAGTATCAGCCTGATATCCCCTAAGGCGCCGAGCCTGTCCTCGTTAGTTGTGCTGCCGTCGCTATCTAAGACGACCCGCTTCTTGGTCTTTAGCGTCTTAAGCCAATCCCGGAACGCGCCGTAGAACTTTTGATTTGTGACGATATATATATCCTCTATCTCATCTAATCCTTCCAGTTTTTGGATCAGATGATCCATAATAGTCCTTTTCCCGACAAGCAGAAGAGACTTAGGTCTGTCTTTCGTCAGGGGGTATAACCGGGTAGCGTATCCCGCCGCTAAAATCAGGGCCTTCATTTAAACTTGGCTAATTCTCCCTTAAGGTAAGTGACCATCTCTACGGGAGTCGGGTCTCTCTTATTTAATATAGCCAGATAATAACTTGTGAAATCGCCCAGATATATCAGGTAGAACATCCTGGAGAGAAGACTCTTGCCTTTTGACCGCACTTCTATAATCTTCGATTTCTTCTTTATTATCCCGGCAGTTATCTCCATCCTCTTTGCTACTCTGGGATGCTCGCTCTTATCCCTCAAGAAGACGACCGCAAAATCCTTAAGCAGTTTTTTGGGATTCTCCCAACCAACCGTCTCATTGTGGTTCATCTCGGGAAAAACATGAGTGGACGCCAATGTCTTCGAATTCTCCTCAAGTTGTCCTCTGAATCTGGTTATTACCGAATCAAAATGTTTGTTAGCCGCGTAGATTATGACATATTTACCAAGTAGGGCCTCGGCCAATTTCTTGGCGGGATTCTTCGTCGTCTTTATTTCCGGCTTCAAGGCGCTGTCTCTTAGGCCTTCTATACTTGAGATCGCCTCTTCTATGTCCCTCGTCTTATCGTCTATAAAGCCGAATTTTGATAATACCGTAAGCCACGGAAAGAACGCATATCCCAACGCTGTCCTCGGCGGATAGCCTTTCGGGATAGATATAAACGGGACGCCGTCTTCTTTCGCTTTTGCCTCCAATTTCCCGCCTGAGGATATCGCGAGGATCTTAGCGCCCCTCTGCCTAGCCTCATCGTAAGAGGCAAGCGTCTCTTCCGTATCCCCCGAATAACTGCAGGCGAAGAAGAGTGTATCCTTATCCACGAAATTCGGAAGCGTATAATCCCTGCTTACAAATAACGGGATTTTTAACTCATCGCTTAAATAAGAACGGATAAGATCGGCGCCTATCGCGGAGCCGCCTAATCCGGAGAATACCATATTCTTAAATTGCGCCTCTTTGTACGGCTGCGGTACGGAAAAACTTTTACCGATCCCGAAGGCGTGCCTGCACTGATCGGGAAATTTAAGGATCAGGTCAAGCATGTCCGATTTATCTATCTTTTTAATACTTTTTGCGTCATCCAACACTTTCATTTCTTTTCTCCGTCGTCTGATGTTTATGGTAGTTATAGTAAATTAGGGACAAGTTCCTTAAGTTTTTCATTTGCGAATTCTTCGATCTCGCGTCCGGTCGACAAGGTCAGCGCTTCCTCCGCGATCTTCTGGGCCGTCTTATATTCAACCGACCTTATGATCTGCTTTATACGTGGCAGATTCACCGGGCTGGTCGAAAATTCATCCAGTCCTAAACCCAATAGTAAGATCGCGAAAGCCGGCTCTCCCGCCATCTCTCCACACATCCCGACCCATATATTGGCTTTATGGCCGGCATATATTATGTTCTTTATGAGCCTCAAGATAGCAGGATGGGCGGGCTCATAAAGATACGCTATCTTCTCGTTGACCCTATCGACGGCCAGCGAGTATTGGATAAGGTCATTGGTCCCGATAGAGAAGAAATCGACTTCCCTTGCCAGTATATCCGCGGTTAAGGCCGCCGACGGAACTTCTATCATCGCGCCGACCTGCATGTCTTCGTCAAAAGAGATCTTCTTTTCTCTCAGCTCCTCTTTTACCTCATTTAAGATCGTGTTTGCGGCCAAAAGCTCCTCAATACCTGATATCAGAGGATACATAATCTTTAATTTACCGTGGACCGAAGCCCTTAATATGGCCTTGAGCTGCACTTTGAAGATCTCGGGGCGCGCCAGACAGAACCTTATCGCCCGCTGCCCTAAGAAAGGATTCATCTCTTTCGGTGTAGTAAGCTGCGATAAAAATTTATCGCCGCCCAGATCCAGCGTTCTTACGATAACCGAGCTCGGCGTCATCTGTTCCGCGACATTCTTATATGCCGCATATTGCTCTTCTTCTGTCGGTAAGCCCGCGCGGTCCAGATAAAAAAACTCGGTCCTGTATAAGCCAATGCCTGAGGCGCCGTGTGACTTGACCGAGGGGATCTCATCGGGTATCTCTATATTCGCCGTAAGGTCGATCTTGCGGCCGTCCGGCGTAACGCAAGGCAGGTCCCGGATCTTGATTAAAATCGTTTCTTGTTCTTCGAGCCTGATTCTTTCCCGCCGATATTTCTCGATCGTTTCTTCGTCGGGATTTACGATGACTATGCCGTTCGAACCGTCAACGATCACCATGTCCCCGTTCTTAACGGTCTTGGTTACAGTCTTTAACCCTACAGCAGCCGGTATCTCAAGGGCCTTGGCCATAATGGCCGTATGGGATGTCTTTCCGCCGATATCGGTCGCGAAGGCTATGACATTCTTCTTATGCAGCGAAGCGGTATCCGAAGGAGACAAATCGTACGAGATCAGGATAACTTTTTCGTTTATATCGGCTAACGTTTCGCGCTTTTTCCCGAGTAGTTGTCTTAATACTCTTTTACACACGTCGCGGATATCCGCGACGCGTTCCCTTAAATATTCATCTTCGACTTTGGAGAAAACGTCTATGTATTTCTTCAGGACATCGTCGAAGATATACTCAACGCACAGCAATTCCTTCTTTAATCTGGAGATGACCTCTTCTATAAGTGTCCGGTCTTCAAGGACCAGAAGGTGGGCATTGAATATCTCGGCATGCTTGATCCCCAGCTGTTCGGAGATACGTTCCTGAATACCCAGTATCTCCTGCCTTGTGCGGATAAGGGCTTCCTCAAAGCGCGCTATCTCCTTGGGTAAATCCCTTTCAACGATCTCCTTCTTGATTATAGCAAGGGTCTCGCTATCTAATATAAAAGCCTTTCCTGACGCGATACCGGGTGATGCCGGTATGCCTTTAAGAAACATCTATCTCTCCTGATAAGACCATCTCGAGCTCCGCCATCGCTTTTTCGGCGTCATCGCCATCGATCTTCAAGGTAACCTGGCTTCCTTTTCCGGCCGCCAGCATCAGTATTCCCATGATCGACTTGCCGTTGACTTCCAGTTTTCCCTTCTTGATGGTCACCGTCGAATCATACTTATTCGCTATCTGCACGAATACCGCGGCGGGCCGCGCGTGAAGCCCCGATTTGTTCTTAATAACTATCTTCTTCTCGGATATCATCTATTCCTCAATTTTTATGTTTTTATGTATCTTTACGCCCCAACTGGCTTTTGGCGCCAGCTCAAAGTTCCAATGAAATAAAAGCGAGAGCTCCTGATAGGTCCTCTCTAATCCCGATTCCGATTCCGAGATCGTCTCGACCGGAAAATACCACATAGAGGTCGGCCTTGAGAACTCAAAATCTATCCTTACACCATACCACTGGTCGTTTATGTTTATATTCTTCAGATCATGAACCTCGCCGATCCGGTTTAAGTGCGGGTCCTTTAAGGAGTAATTGAGCTCGACCCCAAACCACGGAGAAAACTCCTTCGAGTCCAAATTAGTTATCTTATAATCGATCTCCACGGCTGAACTGTTCGCCTTAAGATTTATCGTTTTTTCTACTCTAACTATATATCTCTCATCTGAGGTTCCGGAATAATTTCCGTCGCGCGCCATCCACAAGGTTACGGCCTTTGTCCCGACATCTCGTCTGGAGGTCTTTTCAATCCGGTATTTATACTCGCCATTCAGGAAATCCCCCGCCTCGCAGAATCTTGAAGCGGCAAAATCTTTAAGCGCTGTGCCTTCCTTCAAAAAATGGTCCAGCAGAGAAACCTTCCGGTACCAATCATAACTCACATCGGCAAGGAGCGCGGCATATTTACCTTTGTCAATGTCGTGTATAGAAACAATGCCTTCCTCCGATTCCTTTTCCGTTCCGGCGTTCGCCCCAGTCTTTTCCAGCGCCTTCTCATGATAATGTTCTTTTCTGCGCATAAGCGTATTCGTCAGATTAATCGCCAACGGTTTAAAGTCCAGTTCAAAGAGCGCGCCTCCGTTGTGCGGCGAGAAATCGAGTTCCAATTTCGAATTGGAAACCAACACCTCATCGTAAGAATCGCAATCGAGATCCGCCGTATCTACGCCTAACCAATTCGAGTCCCTGTGATTGATCTTGTCGAGTTCCTTTTCGGCCTTAATCAAGTTTGAATATACCGCGCTCCTTAGATGGTTCAGATAGAGGCCGCCGAATACCCCATGCCAGTAAGCGCAATTGCATTGCCCTTTATACAGATATTCCTGCGCTTTCTTCGACTTCGCCTTCGCGACAAGCCCGCTGACATAAAGCATCTTCTTCTGCATACTGTTCGATTCCGGATACCTGATCAAAAAATTCTTAAAATACCCGCCGCTCCATTTCATCATCTCCCTATAACTGGCGCAGGTCAGATATATCCTATCCGTCGGGCCGTTTGCCTTTATGTATTCCGAGAACGTCGTCGTCTTAAGCCAGCCGGATTCCGCATCGAGGGCGTTCATGAAATTCTCAAGCCATCTCTCCTCGTAGACCCATTTGAATGTACCCGGCCATATCCCGTATTTCTCGCCGTCATCAGCGCATATCCTCGAGTTGAGTCCTTTATCTCTTGACTGGCGCATATAATCGATAGTCTCATGCGGAAGCCTGAAAGGCATCGTATATCTTAATCTTTCGGAACCGGGAAAGATAAAGAGTTTTTCGCCTTCATCCTCTGTCACATAATAACCCGAGAGGTCATCGGGCTTCTGGCTGACATAGGTAAAATGCCAGTCATCGACGATGGTGAATTTTATCCCGGCCTTGACCAGCGGCTTGATCAGTGTCGGCTCCCATACCCTTTCAGTAAGCCATACTCCGGACGGCCGGTAACCGGTAAGCGACTCTATCTTTTCGTTCATCAATTTTATCTGACCCAAGATATCCCTCTCCGGGATAAGCGACAATATCGGCTCATAGTAGCCGCCGGATAACATCTCGATCTGGCCGCGTCCGACCATCTCTTTAAGCATCTTTATGAATTCCGGATGCTTCCCGATTATCCACTCTAAAAGGCAACCCGAATAATGAAGCGAGGCCTTTATATTCGGGTGCTGATAGAGCATCCCCAAAAAAGGAAGATATGACTTCTCATACGCCTCGGCGAAGACCCATTCGAAATTGCCGTCCGGCTGATGAGAATGAACAGCCATCAATAGATCTATCTTAGTCTCTGAACCCATAAAAATCCTTAACCCGACCCTTTAGTCTTATATATCAGATTGACGATAATCTTGGAGATCTTTTCCGAATTATGCCTTATATAATCGTCCGCGGTCATTATATCGCCTTCTACTACGGCCACTCCCAATTCGCGGATCTTCTTTATATCCGGTTCGACCGGATAGGCTTCCTCTCCTTTATATTTCTCGAGCAGATGCTGTGGTATCTTCGCGGTGTTCACAATACAATAATCTATCAAGGCATGATGGCTGTGCCTCAAAAGCGCCTCAACGTGGTCTAAGGCGGTATAGCCGTCCGTCTCGCCGTGCTGGGTCATCACATTACAGATATAAACCTTGACCGCCCGCGACCGCAAAATCTCGTCGGTTATCTTCTCCACGAGGAAGTTCGGTATAATGCTTGTATAAAGGCTGCCCGGCCCGATAACTATCGCGTCCGCTTCCTTGATGGCCAGTAGCGCCTCGGTCGTCGGTTTGCATCCGGCCGGGTTTAAATATACTTTCCTGATAGGGCTCGTTGACTTCGGGATGATGCTTTCTCCTGTCGTCTGGGTGCCGTCTGCGCGTTTTGCGACCAAGACGACCTTTGCCAAAGTTGACGGAAGGACTTGCCCGCGAATCGCGAGTACCTTACTGGATTCCTTGATCGCTCTTTCGAAATCCCCGGTTACTTTCGAGAGAGCCGTGATAAAAAGGTTTCCAAAATTATGCCCTTTCAGGCCTTCGCCTTCGGTGAAGCGGTATTGAAACAGGTCCCGCACCAAGGTTTCGGCATCAGCCAATGCCACCAGACAGTTACGGATATCACCCGGCGGCAAGACATCAAATTCGGTCCTTAACCTGCCTGAACTTCCGCCGTCATCCGCCACCGTGACTATAGCCGTGATATTTGAAGTCAGTTCTTTTAAACCGTGCAATAATATCGAGAGCCCCGTGCCGCCGCCTATGACGACTATTTTCGGTCCTTTCGATAACTGGCGCTGCTTGAACATTATATCCACTAAATCCTGTTCACGACGCGGCAGAAAAACCGTAATGAAGGACTTCACCATCTTCCTTAAACCTACGATCATCAGCGTCACGCCTAATAAAAACAAAAGGGTTCCTATGATAACGTCGTCGGTTTCCTTCATCAGGGAGCCATGCCACAAGAAGCCGGCGGATAACATCTCTAAGAAGATGCCGAAAGCAAAGAGGAAAATCCACCTCTTGACTCTCATACCCGGATATAGCCACTTAAACCAGCGCATTCTTTATCCCTTGACTTATAATTTGGAAAATTAATGACGTTTTGTGTCTTCGTCTTCGATCAAACTTAAGACGCTCTTCTCGTCTTTGCATTGCTTGAGGGCTTCGCGGAAGGCCTTGTCTTTCAATAGGCGCGAGATCCTCGCTAATGCCTTCAGATGGGGGCCCGCTGAATCCTGAGGCGCTACCAGTAAAAAGAATATATGGACGGGTTCGCCGTCGAGTGAATCAAAATTCACTCCTCTTTGCGAAAGCCCAAAAGCGGCAACCAGCTGTGTTACGCCTTCGCTTTTGCCGTGGGGTATTCCCACGCCTTGCCCTATTCCGGTAGACCCCAACGCCTCGCGGCTCAATAAGATCTTGATGAGATTATCCTTGTCTTTGATCGTGCCCGATTTATAAAGAAGATCGATGAGTTCCCTTATCGCGCTCTCCTTGTCCTTTGCCTGCAGATTCGCCGTAACCGCTTCGGGGTTTAAAAAATCCATTATCTTCATTACGTCTCTCCTCCTTAGAGTTAATAGATCAAAGTCATGGAGCGGGTGAACGGGATCGAACCGTCGACAACTACCTTGGCAAGGTAGCGCTCTACCAGCTGAGCT
>JAUYOH010000136.1 GCA_030695925.1 Candidatus Omnitrophota bacterium | reverse complement strand
TTAAAAATCTAACTCCTTCTCACTCAGATGGGTTCCTAAAGATGTGCCAGGATATCTTAGCCTCTGAGACAAGCAGGGTCGGCTCAAAGACAAATCAGGCCAAGGTAAAAGAAGTAGTCAAAGGCCTTGTCGAGAAAGAAGTTGGCAAGACCAAGAGCGTAGAGGAGATTGGGGAAAAATCCGAGAAAGAAACCGCTGTAGTTTAGGCATTTTAAACGCGGATTCTCGCAGATAATAAATTCGCGGATAAAAATCTGCGTATATCTGCGTTAACTGGAGGTGAATGAAATGACACTGATGCGGGCATTTTCTAAGGTAGACAAAGAAGGCAAGATTCAGCTTCCCGGCAATATTCAGCGGGTAGCAGATTTAAAAGAAGGCCAATTGGTTGAGCTAAAAATTGTGGGAGCAAGCAGAAAGAAGAATATCTTAGTCTTAGCCAGAGAAAACGCAAGATAGAAACCACGCCTACCTGCCTGCAGGCAGGGAAATACGGAATTCGAGGATAACAATGAGAGATGTTAATAGTTTGCCAGGGCTCCATAAATTAAGAACAATGTTTAGCGCAAAGAAGCGTTCCATACCGCGGGTTCAGAGTTCAACCTATTTAGATTTATATATGATGAATAAAGAGAAGGAAAGGCTTCTGAAGGAGAGCGAGAGAGTGGGTATGAGGGATACCGGTATCAAAAAGCGCTTGGAAGAAATAGATCTGGAGATGAATAGGCTACAAGAAGTGGATCCCGTTTTATCTGGAAAAAGCAGTGAAAGTTCAAGTTCTTCCCGTAGTGAGCAGAGTCGAACTACAGAGAGCGCTTACACGCAAAGAAACGGCGTCAAAAAAGAATGGAAAAAGTTCTCTTTGAATTATTAGACCCTTCCTTTTCCCGCTGTTGCGGGATCCCGCCAGATGTTCTAAGCGATGGACGGGAAAGAGGTATTAGGAAGGTCTATCCTTTAGGATTAAAAGATGAGAGGTTTTTGCAATGGAATGGACGACATTTGATTTTAAAAGCGGCAAAACAAAATTAGGCCGAAAAATAGGAGAAATTCTAGAAGGAAATATGTTTAAATGCTCCTTATGTGCCGGTACTGGAATATTACCCAGAACCAAAGGTACGAAATGTCCGGTATGCAAGGGCGGAGGTTCTATTTCTTTAACTGGACCGGCTGTAGTGTGCGCTTATTGTAAAGGCAGAGGTGATTATCCGCCGAGAACAAACCTTACCTGCACAGTTTGTGGCGGGAAGGGTTTGGTTAGTGTTACAAAGCCTATTGAGGTATGCGGTCATTGCGGAGGAACCGGCCGAGCACGCGGCGATAAACTTTCCTGCTTAAAATGTAAAGGTAAGGGTGTGGTTACAAATCTAAGAGGGATTAAAAATGCCTGACAAAATGGTTCATGCAATTGAAGCGACAAACCTGGCGGATATCTTAGAAAGGGTCTTGGATAAAGGCATAGTTATCGCGGGAGATATTAAGATTCAACTTTGTGA
>JAUYOH010000126.1 GCA_030695925.1 Candidatus Omnitrophota bacterium | reverse complement strand
GGAATTTCTATATCCGTTGTTTCAGGCATACGATTCCGTTGAGCTGAAAGCAGATATAGAGTTAGGCGGCACTGACCAAAAATTCAATATGCTCATGGGCAGGACCGTTCAAGAACGTTACGGTCAGGAACGGCAGGTAGTGATCACCATGCCGCTCCTGGAAGGCACGGACGGTGTTCAGAAGATGTCGAAGTCACTAAGTAATTACGTCGGCATAAATGAGCCATCGAAGGAGATATTTGGGAAAATTATGTCGATTTCCGATGAACTGATGTATAAATATTACGAACTTCTGACGGATGAGGATATAGCTAAAATCAGGAGTGATGCCGCGGCCGGCAAGCTTCATCCGAAAGACGCCAAGAAGAATTTAGCCAAAATTATGGTCGCGCAGTATCATAACGAAAAAGAGGCGACCAAGCAAGCTGAAGAATTCGACAGGGCATTCAAAGAAAAAGGGTTTCCCAGCGACGTGGAAATTCTGAATATCGATATTTCTAGTGAAGACCGTATTACCGACGTCTTGGTAAAGGCAAATATCTTGAGCAGCAAAAGCGAAGCGAAAAGGAAAATTCAGGAAGGCGCGATGGAAGTAGACGGTTCTAAGGTTACCGACATAAATTTAATCCTTCAATCCGGCAAAGAATATAAGATCCGCGTAGGCAGAAAATTCGCAAAAATTTTCGTAAAAAATGCTTGACATAATATTAAAATATGATATATTTATACATTACCGAAAGGAGAAGTGTATTTGATTACTTCGCCTTGACAATTTGGAATTCAGTCTAGCGCTAGAGGATGTAGCTTAAGGCATCGTCTCGATGCCTTTTTTGTCTTCAAAATCCGCCTCTTGGCGGATTTTTTGTCCGTTCTTTCTAAAACGAGTTTAAGACCGACCAAGTTCCGCATTATGTTTATCAATATGCGGGAATAAGCCAAGACAAATTCTTAAAATATTTACAATTGGAGAGTTTGATCCTGGCTCAGAGTGAACGCTGGCGGCGTGGTTTAGGCATGCAAGTCGAACGATCCCGCAAGGGATAGTGGCAAAAGGGTGAGTAACGCGTGAGCAATCTACCCTCGAGTGGGGAATAACTCTGCGAAAGCGGGGCTAAAACCGCATAAGACCACGGCTCGGCATCGAGTCGAGGTAAAAAGTAGGGACCGCAAGGCCTACTGCTTGAGTGATGAGCTCGCGTCCTATCAGCTTGTTGGCGGGGTAATGGCCCACCAAGGCTTGGACGGGTAGCTGGTCTGAGAGGATGGTCAGCCACATTGGGACTGAGACACTGCCCAGACTCCTACGGGAGGCTGCAGTCGAGGATCTTTTGCAATGCCCGAAAGGGTGACAATGCGACGCCGCGTGTGCGATGAAGGCCTTCGGGTCGTAAAGCACTGTCGGCCGGGAGGAATATCAGGAGCCTTAATAGGGTTTCTGGTTGACAGTACCGGCAAAGGAAGCCACGGCTAACTCCGTGCCAGCAGCCGCGGTAATACGGAGGTGGCAGGCGTTACTCGGATTGATTGGGTGTAAAGGGCATGTAGGTGGTGAGTTAAGTCGAGTGTGAAATCCCTTGGCTCAACCAAGGAACTGCATTCGAAACTGGCTCACTTGAGCGACAGAGAGGAAAGTGGAATTCCCGGTGTAACAGTGAAATGTGTAGATATCGGGAAGAACACCAGTAGCGAAGGCTACTTTCTGGCTGTCCGCTGACACTGAAATGCGAAAGCTAGGGGAGCAAACAGGATTAGATACCCTGGTAGTCCTAGCCGTAAACGATGTACACTAGGTGTCGGGCCCTTTGGGTTCGGTGCCGCAGTTAACACATTAAGTGTACCACCTGGGGAGTACGGTCGCAAGACTGAAACTCAAAGGAATTGACGGGGACCCGCACAAGCGGTGGAGCA
>JAUYOH010000105.1 GCA_030695925.1 Candidatus Omnitrophota bacterium | reverse complement strand
GCAGCCCTAAGTATGAGATTATCAGAATGAATGCAGAAGTGGCATCAAGGGTTCCAACCGTTAATGAAGCCCGGACACAGTTTGACGCGGCCACGGAAACCTTAAGGAAAATTATTGATGCAGATCCTGATTTTAAAATTGAACTTACGGGAGATTTTCAGGAAAAATACAATGATTTTAATTACGAAACGCTGGTAGCCGCAATGTATGAATACGAGCCTTCTTTGCAAAGCTTCAGCAAGGCTATTGAATCAGCTGAGGAAAAAGTAAAGAGTAAGTATGCCAGTTTTCTGCCTACATTATCTGCCTTTGGTTCTTGGAGTTATCGTGGTGGATCTAACGAACACCCTTTCTTAAATAATGATGAATTAGATAATTATTCACTTGCGGGCCTTAAGGTTAGTATCCCGATTTGGGAGGGAGGAGTGAAGGAAGCACAGCTTAGCCAAGCGAAAGCTGATAAAGAAATCGCAGTTCTTAGAAAGAAACAACTAGGGAAGAACTTGTTATTAGAACTTAAAAAAGCATATCTGGAATACCAGCAGTATAAAGCAAACTTGGCGGCGAATATCGAAGCAGTCAACCTGGCGCAAGAGTCATTCCAGCAGTCGCAGGAAATGTTTGCTTCCGGGCAGATAAACTTTACCGATCTCAACGACGCGGAACTTCTTTTGACCAACCAGAGGCTTAATAAAGAAATGACCTTGTTTAGTGTCAATATAACCTTGTCAAAAATAGAAAAACTAATTACGGAAGAATATGATGAACGTGAAACTGATAAAAAATTATAATCGTAAGACAAAAGTGTATGCGGGGATTATTTTGGTTTGCCTTGCTTGCGTTTTTATTCGGATAGGACTAGTGCAGCGCGATCGCGGCAGAGTGATTGTCAGTTTTGTTGCGGAATGGGCTAGGTTCGGTAAACCGGTGACCGTGGAAAAGATCACGGCAGAGGATATTCCTGTGTATACGAAACTAACTGTGCGCGGTGTTGCCGGTAAACGGGCTTCGGGGTTTGTTACAGGAGATATCAAGGATAAGCTTGTGGCGGGGCAGGAGGTTTACAGTAACGATAAAGGCGAGCCGTGCGGCAGGATAGTAAGTATCGGTAGTGAATTAGACACCGACACCGGGATGTTTCCCGTAGAGATAGAGTTCAACGCTGCTTTTAGATCAGGAGAGTTATCGGTGGTGTTTGTGCTGACGCATATATTGCCGAGTACGCTGGTTATTCCTAATGAAATTCTGGATGTTGCCGGGGACGCGTATTATCTCTGGAAAATCGAAAATGACAAAGCCAAAAGAATTCAGGTAAAGATCGGCCCCCGTAACGGGTATGGTACGGCTCTCAATGAAGGAATAAACTCGGGTGATTTAATTATTTTTAACGGCCGCAGCATGCTGTCGGAAAATGACAAAGTTCGTATTGTTTCTGAGGCAATATCGCGGCGAACCGATACCAAGGGTAGGACACAATGATTGAATTTTTTGTAAAACACCGTATTACCACTATCATGTTTGTCCTGGTATTTGTGGTATTGGGCATATACAGTTATTCCAATCTGCTTGTCGAGAAGACTCCGAAGATCGATTTTCCCATCGTTACGGTCTCGGTGATTTATCCGGGCGCAACCCCGCTGGAAGTGGAAAACCTGGTAGTGAAAAAGATCGAAGACGCGGTTGCCGAGGTATCCGAGATCAAGAAAATCAAAAGCCGTGCATACGAAAGCCTGGGTTTTGTTTCTATTGAATTTTTGATAGAAGCGGACGTCAATGTCAAATCTATCGAAGTAAAAGATAAAGTTGACGCAATACTCAATGACCTCCCGGATTCAATAGAAAAACCCGTGATTGAGAAATTCGATCCTTTGGTCGTGCCGGTGATGGAGCTGGTGATTTCCAGTGATACGCTCGATGCCCGTGACCTCTATGAGTATGCCGACAAGACCCTGAAAACCAAGTTTTCTTCTATTGCCGGCGTTGCCAAGGTTGATCTTTATGGCGGCAAAAAACGCCAAATCAACGTATGGCTGGACCCCATGCTGATGAAACAGCATTATATTAGTATTGGGGAAGTGATTAATGCCATGCTGGTGAAAAATAAGAACATCCCTGCCGGCGCTTTAGAGAAAGGTTTTAATTCCCTGGGGGTCAGGTTTACCGGGGAATTTGAAAGCATTGACGAGATCGCGCAGATGAGGCTGGTTTCTTCCGATGGATCAAGTTTTCAGCTTAAGGATATCGCGGTTATTGAAGACGGTTATAAAAAGATTGAGTCCATGGCGCGGTATAACGGCAAAGAAGTGGTAGGGCTGTCAATTAATAAAGCCTCCGACGGTAATGGTGTGTCCATTGCCCAAGAAATGAGGCAGCGGCTGAATGTTTTCAGGGCGATCTTGCCGCAGGGGATGAAGCTGGATATCGCAACTGACACCACCACATACATTGTCAATGAGACCAATAGTACGAAATGGAGCATTGTTGTCGGTCTTTTGCTTACTGCTGCAATTCTTTATTTATTCATGGGTAGGTGGGACATCGCTCTTATCGCCTGCATTATTATTCCGACTTCAATCATTTCGACTTTATTTCCGATGTGGGCTTCGAAGTTTTCGATCAATACTTTGACTCTGCTTGCTCTTGCTTCTGTGTTGGGAACGTTGATCTCAAACGCTATTGTCATCATCGAGAACGTATTGGTGCATCTTGATCGCTCTGACGATCCGGTTAAGGCCGCTATTGACGGTACCAAAGAGGTGTTTGTGCCTATTCTTGCCGCTACCGGCACGAACCTTGTTGTTTTCATGCCGTTGTCCATGATGGGCGGGATCGTCGGGGTATTCCTAAAGTCTTTCGGCCTTACCGTTGTCTATGCTACGCTTTTCTCCGTACTGGCCTCGTTTGCCCTGACACCTATGATGTGTGCCGCATTACTCAAGCCGAAAACAGAAAAGAAATCAAGGGCGGGCAGATATAAGCGGCTTTTGGATATATTACTTATCCCGCTGCATTGGATGCGCAAGGGCATTGATATCAGCATGGAATTCCTGAAAAAAGAATATAAGCATATCTTTGAGCTGACCTTTCGGTATCCCAAGACGACCATTGTTACCGTCATACTGGTATTTTTTGGATCCGTGATGCTGGTACCGTATATTGAGAATAATTTTACCCCTAAATCAGACGAGGATAAGTTCACCATAAACATTGTTCTGCCGCAAGGCTCTACAATCGAACGCACTCTGGAAACCTGTAAACTGGTGGAGGAATATCTGGAGAAGATCCCGGAGAAAAAGTCATATTTGACTAACATCGGAGAGAATGGGGCTGAGAATGCCAAGATCACCGTTGACCTTGTGTCGTTAAAAGATCGTAAAAGAAAAGATGTAGAAATTATGGATGAGCTTACCAAGTTTATAGCTGCGATTCCCGATGTTGAAGTAGGCTATGATCGTGGCATTGCTATTGAAGCAGGCACTGGAGATGTGGCCATAGACCTCTACGGTGTTGAGTATGACACTATGATCCGGCTTTCGCAGCAGATGAAGGATATTATGCAGCGCAGCGGATATTTCCAGAGCGTAATTTTGTCCTACAAATATCCTCGCAATGAGATCCGGATGAAGCC
>JAUYOH010000093.1 GCA_030695925.1 Candidatus Omnitrophota bacterium | reverse complement strand
TTGAGGAGGACATGCGAAAAGGCGCATTGATAACGGAGGATGTTTAATATGGATTTTCAGGATATAAAAGGTCAGGAACATTGCAAGCGTGCAATAGAGGTCGCCTGCGTAGGCGATCACGGTATAATCTTCATCGGGCCGCACAGATCCGGCAAGAGCGCTCTTATAAAGCGAATTCCGACGATTAACAGCGTTCCCATATTCACAGCGGAAATCCTTCCCTGCCCGTGCGGAAACTTTACCGATCCTAAAAAGGAATGCCTTTGTAAGCCGCGACAGATACAGGAGCATCTTACCTCTATATCGCCACGGATACTGAAAAGGGCTGATATGCAGGTTGAAGTTCCGAAGATAAATCTGTCCATAAACGATAAAAGGCGAGGCGAGACTTCC
This sequence comes from Candidatus Omnitrophota bacterium, assembly GCA_030695925.1. Taxonomy (GTDB): domain Bacteria; phylum Omnitrophota; class Gorgyraeia; order Pluralincolimonadales; family Pluralincolimonadaceae; genus JAGUXU01. The sequence goes on along the minus strand of JAUYOH010000093.1, from coordinate 9,051 downwards.
GCAGTTATAAGAGAAAGAATAGAAAAGACCCGCAGGAATTTTAAGCCCTACAAACTGGACAAGGAAGCGAATGAGCTATTGAAGCTTGCTATCCTTGAGCTTGGCATCTCCCCTCTATCGTATGACAAGATTATATATGTGGCTGTAACCATAGCCCAGATGGACGATAAGCGCGTCATAGAAGCCCATCACATAAGCGAGGCCATAAGTTACAGATCGCTCGACAGAAACCTTTGGGGATAATATGGGCGAAATGGCCGATATGATTATGGACGGAGGAATGTGCGAATGGTGCGACGTTGTATTCCGCGTAGATCATGATTACCCTGTTCTATGCAAGCACTGTTGGGATAACGCCACGCCCGAAGAAAGAGAAGGCCATCAGAAAGCGATTCACAAGGAGGGATAGTTTATATGAGCAGAATTCTTGATACAGTTCCAAGCAGTTCCAATCCTGGCAAGACCTACGACATCATAGAAGGCAAGGACGGCGTAATATACTGCACCTGCACGGCCTGGAAGATGCGGAAGACCTGCAAACATCTAAAGGAATGGCATCAGAGGAATAATCTTTCCGGTGTGAGCTATGTTAAAGATAGGCCTAATTCTGTTGATGAGGTAGTATCTGCGGAAGTGCAAAAATTGTTATGCAAATAAAAATGCTTATACATGCCTAAGCTCTATTATGCCTTCTTTTCTTAGCTTTTTTAGGTCCAAAACTTCAACATCATAAAGCTCGTTTGAAACATACAAATCGTGTAACCCATTATGTTCTTTAGAGTTACACGATTCGTATGGACGGTTGGTGGTGAGGGATGGATTCGAACCATCGAAGGCTTGCGCCGCCAGATTTACAGTCTGGTCCATTTGGCCGCTATGGTACCTCACCTGAAAAATTTCTATTATATACTTCAGTAAATTTTTCACATTTTAAATGATCTAAAAATACCTTTTGCTTTTTGCCACCCGTTATCAACAGCAAAAACTGGAGCTGGGGAAAGGAATTGAACCTTCAACATTCGCATTACAAATGCGATGCTCTGCCAATTGAGCTACCCCAGCGCTTTTTACCCTAGCTTTTTTAAAACTTCAGGTAATTTATTTAAAAGATCAGTTGCTATCAGGCTCAATGCGCCTTTTTCCTTTAACGCCGCATCGCCGGCCAGGCCGTGAAGATACACCCCTGCCGCCGTAGCGTCGAACGCGTCCATTCCCTGCCCCACGAAACTCGCGATCATGCCTGTGAGAACGTCACCCGTGCCGCCTGTGGCCATACCTGCATTGCCGGTCGTATTCACGTAAAAGGCGCCGTCGGGCCCGGCGACTATCGTTTCATGACCTTTCAACACCAGGACGATATTATACTGATGAGCGAATTCCAATGCAATATCTTTTCTGTTATTCTTCACTTCATCAATATCCTTTTCCAGTAATCTTGCCATCTCGCCCACATGCGGCGTAAGGATGAGCGATGCAGCAGCCTTCTTTAAAGAATCGAGATGCCCCGCGAAAGCGTTTATTCCGTCAGCGTCTAGGATCATGGGCTTGCCGATCTTACCCAAGAGGCTCCTCACCAACCCTTGAGTCTCTTTATTTCGGGAGATCCCGGGCCCTATGGCGGCGCATGTGCATTTTTCTGAAAAACTCAAAAGCTCCTTTTCGGCAAGAAGGCTTAAGCTGTAATCTTTCGTCTCAAAGAACGGCTTCACCATGACTTCGGTTAGTTTTTCCGCCATGATCGGGTAGATGCTCTTGCCCACCGCCAGAGTGACGAGCCCGCTTCCCGAGAGTATCGCCGCCTGGCTCGTGAGATATGCCGCGCCCGTATACCCGTTCGATCCGGCGATGACGAGCACGTGGCCGAAATCTCTCTTATTGGCATCCGGCGCCCTCTTCGGGAAACCCTTCAGGATATCGTCTATATTCGTCATCTGGCGCGCTTCTTTAACAGGATCACGTTCGCGACGGCGTAATTCTTCGAATGGGACATGCTCACTACGACTTCGCTTACCTTTTTCCGCTTCTTCAGCTTAAGGGCGTCGTTGCTGAATAAAATTACAGGTTTGCCCTCTCCATCGTTAAATATCTCTATATCCGTCCAATTCAGCGGGTATCTCCTGGCAACCCCGAAGGCCTTCACCACAGCCTCCTTAGCGGCGAATCTCGCCGCAAAATGCTGGGGAGCGAACCTTTTGGAGTTCGAATATCTGATCTCTTTATCGGTAAAAACTTTTGTGAGAAAGTTATCGCCCCATTTGTTTATGGCATCCCTCATCCTGAAGACTTCCACTATATCTATGCCGGTCCCTACTATCACTTTATTAACTCCATCATCTCTTCGACAGCCCGGCGCATTCCCACAAAACATGCGCGCGCCACTATAGAATGCCCTATATTAAGCTCATTTATGCCATTTATCGCCGCGACGTCCCTGACATTGGCGTAATTTAATCCGTGCCCGGCGTTGACCTCTAATCCTATTATATTGGCGTATTCGACTGACCTCTTTATCTTATCGAGCTCTTTCAGTCTGGCGGGTTCCGTCCGCGCATCCGCGTACTCGCCGGTGTGCAATTCTATGATCGATGCGCCCGCTTTTTTTGAAGCATCTATCTGGGCCTTAGACGGATCTATAAAAAGACTCGTGTCGATCTTCTTTTTATTGAATTTTTTAATGACTTCGGAGATCTTGCCGCCGTATTTGACAGCATCCAGCCCGCCTTCGGTCGTAAGCTCCTTCCTCTTTTCCGGGACTAAGGTCGCCTGTTCGGGCCTTACCTTGCACGCAATATCGACGATATCTTTTGCTATTGACATCTCGAGATTTAGCCGCGCGCCGACGACTTCACGTATCCGCCAGACGTCGTCGTCCTTTATATGTCGCCTGTCCTCGCGCAAATGGCAGACTATAGAATCGCAGCCTGCATTTATGCAAGCAATAGCGACCTCTACAGGATCCGGGTTGGCGCCCCCTCTCGCCTCCCTGACCGTAGCGATGTGATCTATATTAACGCCGAGTTTCACCATTATTAATCTTGTTGGTCCGCATCTTTCTCAGAAGCTCGAGCTCTTCGTTCGACCCCTTATTCAATTCATTGACTATGTAGAACCATACCAGAAGCGCCAATATAAGCGAAAGGAACTTCAGAAATAAATGTTTTGTAAAAAAGCCTTTTATCGACCGAAGCATGGGGCTATCTTCCTTTTTCGCTTACGACGGGAGAAAGCCTGGACAATATCTTCAAGAGCCTCTTTCTTCCCGACTTATGAGGATTGTAAAATATCTCTTTCAGCGATTTCGTCAAATTCTCTTCCGATAAGTTATACATCAGCTTGCCGCCCATAGATATTGACATCGAACCCGTCTCTTCGCTCACCACTACGCAGACGGCGTCCGTCTCTTCGCTGAGGCCTATGGCGGCCCTGTGCCGCGTGCCCAAAGATTTTGATATATTGGCTTCCTGAGTGAGCGGCAGAAGGCAACCCGCGGCTACGATCCTGCCCTGCTGTATTATCACCGCTCCGTCATGTAAGGGCGCCCTGGTGCTGAATATGGAGATCAAGAGCTCTTTACTTACTTTGCCGTCTATCGGAACGCCGCTTTCAATATAATTTTTCAAGCCCACTTCGCGCTCTATCGCTATCAAGCCGCCCACCTTTTTCTCGGAGAAATAGCCGGCAGAACGCGATATCTCTTCTATGATGCCGCTCTCTTCCTGATAGACCCCGAACTGCCCCAGACGCGCCAATCCGCGCCTCAGCTCCGGCTGGAAGATTATGATCAAAGCCAATACTGATAATGGAAAGAGCCTGACCATCACCCATAGTATAGCGTCGAGCTTGAACTGCTGGGCGATCACGAATATCGCGCCTATTATGACGATGCCTTTAAGAAGCTGCTCCGTGCGAGTACCTTTTATAAAGGCAAGTATCATGTATATGGCGTACCATAATATGATTATCTCGATGCCTATCTTGAGGTATGACAGGAATTGCATTATTATCTTTTGTTTATGCCGATTATGCTGTCGACTACTTTAAGCGCCTGGCATGTAGGCCCCACGTCATGCGCCCTGACGATATTCGCGCCGTTCATAGCCGCTAAAACCGCTGTGGCGATAGACCCCGCCAGGCGGTCTTCGGGATCTTTGGATCCGAGTATTTTTCCCATGAAAGATTTTCTTGAAGCGCCCACGCACAGCGGATATCCTAATTTTTTAAAATATTTAAGACGGCGCAGGATCTCCAGATTATGCTCGACCGTCTTTCCAAACCCTATCCCGGGGTCTATAATTATCTTGTCATCTTTGATACCGGCTCTTTTGGCGAGAGCAATGGATCCTTTAAGGCTTCTAGTGATATCTTTCACCACATAGGTGTATTTGGGGTCGATCTGCATATCTTTGGGATCCCCCTTCATATGCATCAGTATGATATTGGCGCGATGCTTAGCCACTACGCCCGCCATGCCGGGATCCCCCCTAAGCGCCGATATATCGTTGACTATGGATGCGCCGGCTTTGAGCGCGGCATCCGCGACTTTCGCCTTGCGGGTATCGATAGAGATAGCGGCTTTGGCTTTCTTTGATATGGCACGGATAACGGGTACCACGCGCCTCAATTCTTCGTCCGCGTCCACGTCCGCTGCCCCCGGCCGTGTAGATTCACCGCCGACATCTATGATATCGGCTCCGAGGTACTCCATATCGAGCGCATGCTTAACGGCTTTTTTCCGGTCAAAGAACCTTCCCCCATCGTAGAAGGAGTCGGGCGTCACGTTGAGCACGCCCATTATATATATCCTGTCGCTATACGGAAGCTGTCGGCTCATCTTTCGCGAATCCAAGCAGGGCCTTCACTTCCTCGACTTCCATCACTTCTTTATCCAGTAGTTTCACTCCCAAGACCACTAGCTTATCTTTATGTTTACCGAGCTCGGCCTTAGCGCGCGCGTAACAATCATCCACTATCCGCGCAACTTCCTGATCTATCGCAAGCGCCGTCTGGTCGCTGTAGTTCCTCTCCTCGATCAGGTCGCGCCCCAGGAATATCTGCTCTTCTCTGTGGCCGAACGTGCGGCTGCCGAGCTTTTCACTCATGCCCCATCGCATGACCATCCTACGCGCTATATCTGTGGCGACTTCCAGGTCATTACGAGCACCGGTTGAAAATTCGTTATATATCAGCTCTTCGCTCGCGCGCCCGCCCAGAAGGCCGGTTATCTCGCCCAACAGCTCATTCCTCATCTTGATATATCTGTCTTCCGTAGGAAGAAGCATCGTGTACCCCAGCGCCATTCCACGCGGCAGTATCGTCACTTTATGCAGCGGCGCCGCTCCGGGTATCAAAAGCGCCAATAAAGCATGCCCCGACTCATGATACGATATCACTTCTTTCTCCCGTTTCGAGATGACGCGCGATTTGCGCTCAGGCCCCGCCATGACTCTTTCTATCGACTCCTGCATTTCTTCCATAGTAACCGTCTCTTTGTTGCGTCTTGCCGCCAGCAGCGCTCCCTCATTTACGAGATTCGCGAGATCCGCGCCTGAGAACCCGGGGGTTTGCTTAGCTATGGAATTCAAATCTACACTGGGATCCACTTTCACATTTTTGACATGTACTTTAAGTATGGCTTCGCGGCCCACTATGTCCGGCCTGTCGATAACGACCTGCCTGTCGAACCTACCCGGACGCAGCAGCGCGGGATCGAGGACGTCAGGCCTATTCGTAGCGGCTATCAATATAACGCCTTCCTGAGTATTGAATCCGTCCATCTCTACAAGGAGCGCATTTAAAGTCTGCTCCCTTTCGTCATGCCCGCCGCCGATGCCGGCAAACCGCTGCCTGCCGACCGCGTCTATCTCGTCCATGAATATGATGGCGCCTTTGCCGGACTGCTTTGCGGAGCGCTTGGCCTGGTCGAAGAGATCACGCACCCTCGACGCGCCGACACCGACGAACATCTCGACAAAATCCGAGCCCGATATCGAGAAGAACGGCACATTGGCTTCGCCGGCTACCGCCTTCGCGAGCAGCGTCTTTCCCGTGCCCGGGGGGCCCATGACTAGAACGCCCTTGGGGATCTTTCCGCCCAGCCTCTGGAACTTCTTCGGGTCTTTCAGGAATTCTATTATCTCTTTAAGCTCTTCCTTTGCTTCGTCCACTCCGGCCACATTCTCAAAAGTTATCTTGAGGCTCTCTCCGGAAGCGAGAACAGCGCGCGATTTTCCGAAAGACCAGAGCCTTCCTGCGCCTCCCCCGGCGCCTCCGGGAGACCGATAGGCGAACATCCATAGAAACAATATCAGCAACACTGTCGGGCCCAGATAATAGAATATATTTGACCAGAACGTCCTGAGGGGCTTTATATCGAAATCTTTAACATTTTCCCGCAACGATCTGACAAGATCCTGGTCGTTCTCGGGGGTGTTTACGATAAATTTATCCCCGGTCGAGAGTTCGCCTCTCAGTATGCTGTCAGTCTTGTAGCAGGACCTTATGGCGTTGGTTGCGAGATTATCCTTCAATATTCCGAAGAACTTGGCGTATGTGATCTCCTGAGTAGGTTTCTCATTACCCTTGACCCACGGGTTCAACAGGGTGACGACACCCAGCGCTATTAAAAACCATATCATGAGATTTGAGCTGCCTCTCGGCGGCCCATGCATCTTTCTGTCTTTATTTTCCATTGTGCATAACTCCGTTTCTTTTGCCCTTCGACTCCGCTCAGGGCAAAACCCTGAGCATGTCGAAGGGTTTTGTTGCGCTATTGTAGCAAATTATATCTGTCATATCAAGGCTATATTACCTGCTGCGGAATACCAGCGACAACGCAGTCCTTGTGACGCGAATATCCCCGGGCAGGTCTATCGAGTTTCCTTTTCTTTTATGCTTGATGAACTGCTCCATTTCCTTCCAGTGCCTGAAAGAGAGCCTCTTAATCTCTCCGCCTATACTTTCCAGGCAATCGCGCAATATCTCCTTCTGAAGCGCCTTCGGTTGGATAACTATGTCCTTGAGCCGTATCTCAATACTGCCATCCTTGACCCTTGACCCTTGACCCTTGACCATTAGTTTCGCTTCTCTGATGAATTCGAAATCCTCCCTCAGGTGCTCAGCCAGACTGCATAGAGCTCTCTTGAGGCGCGGATTGTACTTCTCTAAGAAAGGTATAATATCCTTTCTAACAATATTTCTGAAATATATGGGCTCGGCATTGGTGCTGTCGACCCTGTATCCGGCGCCCCTTTCATCCAGATACTTCTCTATCTCGGCCTTCTCCAATTCAAACAACGGACGGATTATCTTTAAAGAACTCTCTTCCCGTACCGGAGAGATACCTACGATCCCTTTCAATGAAGCGCCTTTGATGATCCGCATCAGTATGGTTTCGGCATGGTCGTCAAGAGTGTGGCCCGTAGCTATGACGTTCGCCTTAACCGCCCTGGCAGCGTCATTAAAAAATTTATACCTCTCTTCCCGTGCGATCTCTTCGGTCGACAGTTCTTTTGATATTTTTTTTGATAGATCTATCTTTTTGTGAATAAATCCTAAATTCGAATCCTCCGCGATCTTTTTTACGAATAACGAATCTTCACTCGATTCTCTGCCGCGTATCCCGTGATCGAGATTGCAAACTACCAGTTTCTTTAACTTTAATTTGGTCTTTAGATTGATCAGGGCCCGCAGCAAAAATACCGAGTCAGGCCCGCCCGACACGGCAACAAGAACCGTATCGCCCGGTTTCAGCATCTCGTAATTGCGTATGGTCTTCAAAACTCTTTCGATTAAATTATTAGGCATGATTTTTTAGGAGGAATCCAATCTGGAATTTGGTAGCGGGGAGTGGACTTGAACCACTGACACACCGGGTATGAGCCGATTGCTCTACCAGACTGAGCTACCCCGCCACGAAAGTTTTAGTATAATATACTTATCTTACCTCTTTGTCAACGTTACCGCTTCATGCATACTGCCCGTACGGTATCCCTCAAGATCCAGCGTAACGTATATAAAACCGACATCTTTCAATTCCTTGACGATCCTATCCTTCAACTTTAATCCGAGGCTTAAATAGTTTCCGGGGACCTCTATCCTTGCTGTCTTCCCGTACAGCCTCACCCTCACCTGTTTGAATCCCATTCTATGCATGCGGCCCTCGGCATCTTCTATTCTTTTAAGCCCGGCCACTGTGATAGTCTCATTAAAAGGAAATCTCGAAGCCAGACACGCTTTTGAGGACTTATCCCATGTCGGCAATCGCAAGCTTTTCGAGAACTTCCTGATATCGTCTTTGGTGATCCCTGCCTCTAATAGAGGGCGCCTTACGCCTTCCTCCTCGGCCGCCAGGCTGCCATGGCGGATATCTTTAAGGTCGTCCAGATTGGTCCCGTCAACGATATGCTCCATCCCGTATTTCTCTTTTATGGCGTTCAATCTTTTAAAGAGCTCTTTTTTACAATAGTAGCATCTGTTTACGGGGTTGGACCTGAAATTCTTTATATCCAATTCGCGCGTATTTATAGTGATGTGCTTTACGCCGAACCTTTTGGCCATCGCCCTGGCCTCTTTATATTCGGAGAGCGGGTATGTTTCTGAGCAAGCGGTAACGGCGAGCACATTATCCTTACCCAGCGTATCGATAGCCGCCTTCAGTAAAAAGGTGCTGTCGAGTCCGCCGGAGTAAGCGACGATCACCCGTTTAAGGCCTTTTAAAATCTTTTTCAGTTTCTCTACCTTTTTCATTTATCCTACTTCTCAGACCCCTTCAGATCGAGCACGATCCATACTATGCCGATCACAGAGATTATCAGATAGGCATACATCGTCTGCCATAATCCCTGTTCTATCGATATCTGGACAGCAAGATTGGAAAGGCTTACTGTCATTAGATTGTACAGGCCGCCCACTGCGATCCCGCCGCTCAGTACGACCATTACTATAATGGCTATTTTATTCTTAAGACCGATCGCGGCCAAACCGATACACACAAGCGCCAATAACGGCAATAAGTACACGAGCATGCTCTTCTTGTCCAAGTCTTTTGCGTCC
>JAUYOH010000090.1 GCA_030695925.1 Candidatus Omnitrophota bacterium | reverse complement strand
CAACCGTGGTTACTGGATTTTTTACGGATGTTTTCCAAAGAAAATTTGAATAGATGTACGGCATCCATCCTCCGACAAGCGTGAGATCCGGAAGATAACCGCTGATATCTTCAAGCACATCATAAAATACGGCTTCGATTTTTTCAAGACTCATACAGACTCTTTCCCTTCTCTTCTAACGCTTTTTTTAGATATTCGGCATGCTCACGTCCACGAGGCTTAAAATGATAAAGATCCAAGTAGAGCTGTAGGTTAGAAACGACTTTGTACCCCTTTACTGTCCGGGCCCCATAGAATACACTATTTTTGTACGCGGGGCGAATAATGCGGATATTACCGCCTCTTACAAGCTCTTTTAAGTCAAGCTGTTGTCGCAACTCAAGGATCTCTTTTTTCCAGTTTTCCGGATTAAAATACAGATCGATCTGATCCGTAATCACAAAGGATGTTATCAGGTTAGCGCCCGAATGAAGAGTAAGCGCATATTGTTTATCTTTCAGATAATCCTTAAGCTTCGATAAGATATTCTTATCAGGGGAATAATAAACATCGACTTCGTTTAGGTCAAACCGGTACTCTGACACCCAATCGCCGATGAGTTTGTCCTTATTCGTAAGAAGCGCGTAGCTATCGGGGCCTCGTTTGACCCGCTCGATGTAGCCCTTCTTCGCCATCGTTTCAAGGGCTCCCTGCGCCATTCCAAGGCTTACCCCGTCATCACCCATGAAGTCGCGCGTAACCCACTTCTTTTCGGGATTAGACAGCATCTTCCTTAGAATGAAAGTCGCCTTATCGGCAAAAATATTCGTTCCATTTGTATGGCCATTCATAATGTTCACTCCTTTTTAATGTTCACTAATTACTGAACAATATACCATTAGTGAACATTGATGTCAAGGTTTTTATTAAAGAGTGTTTTTATTAAAGAGGGAACTGCTGCCTGTTCTATGAAATAGAACAACTGTTCGATGGCATAGATCACATTAAATGTCTAATAGGGCTAAATGTCCACTATTTAGTGGACATTTCCTATCACTGGACATTTCCATGAATTGATTAGGAGTCGCAAATAGTATATGGTTTTTGCGACATAATGTTATTACAACGATTGTAGTATAAAGTTACAACGATTTTAGCGCAGGCGGCTGGCTATGTCGGATACTGAAAATGGAGTGTAGGGTTTGGGCGCGGGGCGGTATTTCGACCATTCGCTGATCTCATCCCCGCGGAAGCGCCATTGGCCGCCGAATCTGAACGCGGGGATCTTCTTTGCTCTTGCCAGCCTACGAACCGTATAGGGATGGAGCTTGAACTGTTTCGCTAACTCTTCCGCAGTATATATCTCTAAAAACCCGCTCATAGTAAACCCTAACCGCATATTTGCTGTCCGTTTCATAACAAATCATACCAAAATCAAAACAAAAAATTTCGAAAAAACTGCCAAGATGTCCCTAAAAACGACTGTTTTGGCCCTCCCAGCAAGCTAAATCAAGAAATTGACATGGACACGCTTTTTCAAACCTACAATCACTGACGGCCCGCCACTCGCCCGACCCGCACCCCGACCCCCCTTCCAAGGACCCGTAAGCATAGCCGGCCCTGATCCTGCCCGCCAGACGCGACGTGGACGCGAATAACCCCACTTCTACGCCTCTATACAGACGTAGCCGACGTTATCCTTCGACAGGCTCAGGATGGTTCAAAAGGATGGTGAGCGAAGTCGAACCAAAACGTCGGCTACTTATATAATCGTCGAAGCGATCATTATTGAGGAGATAAACTACGCGAAGATCGCTTCTTCATCTCCTATACAAACCTGATTCTTCATATCCCAGAGCAGCCATATGATATCGTCGTAATTATACGAAGAGGGCCCTTCAACCATCAATCTATTTATGTTCTTTCTGAATAAATTTTTAGATCTCTTATTGGCATCGCCTGCTGTATGACCTTTCAATAGAGAGATTGGGATATAATTTGAGGGCTCTAAAAATAACTCCGCGGTTTTATCTTGAAGCGGCTTTGTCGCGGTTGCATCAGTAACCACTATAAAATCTTCTACATACCCTAAATAAGCAAGCGCTCCTTGTTCTACAGAATTCTGCCCAAGTCTTTTCGCGGATCTACAGGAGCGGGCATAAATAATTTTATCTTTTACAACATCGCCATCGTCTTCCTTTAAAATAACCTCGTTATCATGCCCATGGACGGTACTGTCGCTTCCATGTCCGTTTAGAACAACTAATTTGGCAATTCCTTTTTTTAAAGTTCCCGCAACTCTCTCCCTATTGGCTTTTTCACGATGAAGATCTATAACGTTTATATTCTTCTTCTTTGCCGCATCTATGATTTTTTCACTCCATTTGGAAAGACAATGCGTTGCCGGATCGTGCTCCGGTCTTGTAATAAGCAATGTCCCCATTAT
>JAUYOH010000089.1 GCA_030695925.1 Candidatus Omnitrophota bacterium | reverse complement strand
GGGAGATAAACCCATCACCGCGGCTGATATCTCGGCCAATAATCTCACGGTTAAAAATGTACGGCTCTGGGATAGAAAACCCCTTTTATCAACTTTTTCCCAGATACAAGAAATCAGAACCTATTACGAGTTTGCCGAAGTTGATAATGATCGCTATATCATAGACGGAGAGATTCGCCAGATTATGCTCTCCCCGCGGGAGTTGGCGTCGGCCAGCCTGCCGAATAGAAACTGGATCAATGAACGATTGACGTTTACGCACGGGTATGGGGTGGCGGCCGGACCAGTGAATCAAGTCACCCCTGAAGGATTGCCGGTCTTGTTCGTTAAGGATTTACCGCCCAAATCGGATATGAAAGAGCTCGAAATTTCGCGCCCGGAGATCTACTTCGGCGAGCTTTCGAACGACTATGTCATCGTAAAAACCAAATCTCTCGAATTCAACTATCCAAAGGGCGAAGAAAATGTCTACGCAACATACGAGGGCACGGGAGGGGTGGAGATGAACTCTTTCATTAGGCGCATCTTTTATGCAGTAAAATTCAAATCGCTTAAATTGCTTTTGTCCAACGACATAACCAGTGAGAGTCGTATTCTGTATTACCGCGCCATTGCCGAGAGAGTCGCCAAAATCGCGCCTTTTTTAACCTTTGATCAAGACCCCTATATTGTCATAGCCGACGGCAAGGTGTATTGGATTGCCGACGCCTATACCGCCAGCGACCATTATCCTTACTCTCAACCGGTGCAGTTCAATAGCAGTGACATAAACTATATAAGAAACTCGGTAAAAGTTGTGGTTGACGCGTACGATGGCAGTGTTGTTTTCTATCAGGCGGATATGGAGGATCCGATTATAAAAACATATGCCAAGATTTTCCCCGGAACATTCCGACCACTGGCGGAGATCCCCAAGAATCTGTCCCCCCACCTGCGCTATCCTGAAGATATCTTTACCCTGCAGACCGCCGTTTATACAGTTTATCACATGGATGATTCGCAGATTTTTTACAATAAAGAAGATCAGTGGGAAATTCCGGCCATTGCGTCGGAAGGAGAAGGGATGTTGCCAGGCGCGATTCCGCCGATGCAACCACGGCATATTATTATGAAACTGCCGGGAGAGAAACAAGAGGAATATATTTTGATGCTGCCCTTTAC
>JAUYOH010000080.1 GCA_030695925.1 Candidatus Omnitrophota bacterium | reverse complement strand
CCGCGACGGTTGGTAAGGAGCTCGAAGGAATTTTACGAAAATTTCTCGATTACCATATCGAGCGGCGCCTCAGAACGCTGGAATTCATAAAAGAGATAGAGCGATAAGAAATTTTTCGTCCTCAATGTATAGGTATTCACTTTTGGGGAGAGCCTTCCACTTGCCGTCCCGCCACATTAGGCATGTGGCGGGACTGTGGAAAAATTTTGATGGCCAATGAACCTGCCAATATAGGTAATATATGGTGCAGTTTCATTGTCCGTTCCGTATCGCCATAATGTATCAAAATTTTGCAACAGGGTAGATTCCAGTTGCTAATGCAACAGATTGACGAACACTTCATGCGGCGTTGAAAAATCCAGGATCTTTCTCGGCCGGTCGTTTACCAGGTTCTGTATCTTGTTTATCTGTCTTAACGATACTTTGTTAAAGTTTATCCCTTTCGGGAAGAATTGGCGTAGTATGTCATTAGTGTTCTCGCTCGTACCCCGTTCCCAGGGGGAATGTGGATGCGCGAAGTAAACTTGGATACGCGTGTTCTTTGTAAAGAGCTTATGTTCAGCCATCTCCTGGCCATTATCATATGTTAAGGAGCGCTTTAAACCCTCAGGGAGATGCTTGAACTTGCGGGCGAAGGCTACTCGTACCGTTTGGGCATCTTTATCTTTTAGCCGGACCAGGAAGATCATACGGGTAGTGCGCTCTACCAGTACACCTAAAGCAGAGGCGTTATTATGGCCCATGAGAAGGTCGCCCTCCCAGTGGCCGGGGATTATGCGATCGGCGACTTCTTTAGGCCGTTCTTCTATGCTTATAAAGTCCTGTATGGAGCCACGACGCTTATGGACTTTTCCGTATTCACGACGGTACTTATGCTTGCGGCGCAGACATTTAAGCACGATTTTACGGAGCTCGCCGCGCGGCCAGAGATACAGATACGAATAGATGCTCTCATGCGAGATACGCATATTCATATCCATAGGATACAACTTCTTGAGACTTTTGGCAATCTGTTCCGGCGTCCAGCGTTTATCGAGATGTTCAAAGACGAATTGCCTTAATCGTTCATTGGTATTGAGCTTGCGCGACTTACGGTGCATGTGGGCTCTCCGGCGTGCTTTTGAATGGGCTATTGCAGCCCTATATTGGTAGCCGCCATAGATATAATTGTTACGCCGGATCTCCCGGGAGACTGTGGCGGGACTTCTTTGGAGCATAGAGGCGATATCGCGGCGGCTTTTGCCTTGGGCTAGCCCAAGGGAGATCTCTTCACGCTCATTCATAGTTAACCGGTGGTATTGATAGCTCATACGCAACACTCCTTTCTTCTGGTGTATTATACCAGAGTAAAGTGTTGCATTAGGAACCTGAATCTGCTCAGTCGTTCCAGGCTCTCCCCCAAAAGTTCCGCTATAAAGCTACTCATAAATGATACCCACTTTCCCGATGTGGTTAGAAACAGTTTCAAAGACTCTTGCCAATACAGGACTTTG
>JAUYOH010000073.1 GCA_030695925.1 Candidatus Omnitrophota bacterium | reverse complement strand
TTACCGTCTTCGAAGGTCTTCTGAGCAGAGCAGTTACTACACATCCCTTCGCTTTTATAATATTCGGCAAAGCATTTTTTACCTATGACCTCAGAAAAGTCTCTTTTATTAAACATCTTTAAGATCCCTTTATTAATCCTCAGGATCTGACAATTCTTATCAATTATTGAAATCCCATCCTCTATATTGTCAAAGACTACCTGTAATTTATCTTTGACCTCTTTGAGCTTATATTCTAGCTCTATCTTTTCTGTCAGGTCCGTTGCCAGTTCTACCACTCCTATGGTTCTCCCTTTCTCGTTGACCAAGGGAGTGCTCGTATATTCAAAATATTTAACATTGCCAAATTTATCATAAGCCTTCTGTCTCGACTTTTGAACCTCGCCCGTTCTCAATACCTTTGTGCTAGGACAATCGTCACAAGGCGCCTCTCTTTTTAGATATGCCTTATAACAATACTTTCCCTTCAACTCTTCTAAAGGTCCTGCCCATTTCTCAATAGCCGGGTTAACCCAAATAATCTGCAATTCTCTATTAACGATAGTGATGCCCTCGCCAAGCGAATCGAATATGGCTAATTTAAGATTCTGGTCTACCGGCGTGGTCAGTTCAAGCTTTTCCATTTTTACTTTACTTGGAATTCTTTTATCTTAGAATAAAGTGTCATACGGTCTATCTTGAGCATCTTGGCAGCTTTGGTTTTATTACCGCCTGTTTTAGCCAGGGCTTCTTTAATCATCTTTTCCTCGATCTCTTTTGTAGCATTTTCCTTTGTGGCTTTGAGCGAGAGGTCTTTTTTCGAATCAAGCTGAAGATGAGGTTGTGTAGGGTGATGGCCATTATTTAAGGAAAGATGAGTAGAGGTAATCTGGTTGGAATCGGCCAAAAGAACCGCTTTCTTAATTACGTTTTTCAGTTCCCTGATGTTGCCCGGCCAATGGTAATCGAGAAGAAACTTCATCGCCTCTCCTGAAAAACCTTCCGTTTTTTTGCCAAGATCTCTATTCGCTTCATCCAAAAAATGTTTAGTTAAAACAGGCAGGTCTTCTTTCCTTTCCCTTAAGGGCGGAAGGTCGATATGGAACTCGTTTAATCTATGAAATAGGTCGTCTCTAAATTTGCCTATCTTTACGGCTTCGGAAAGGCTGATATTCGTAGCCACAATTATTCGAACATCTACACTTATATCTCTCTTCCCGCCCAAGTGTTGAAACTTCCTTTCCTGAACAGCCCTTAACAGCTTCATCTGTATACTATTAGGAAGATTGGTAATCTCATCGAAGAATAGAGTGCCGCCATTTGCCTGTTCAAATTTGCCGTCTTTGCGCTC
>JAUYOH010000072.1 GCA_030695925.1 Candidatus Omnitrophota bacterium | reverse complement strand
CGGAGCGACTGGACCGCCTCTTCCCTTTTGCCGTCTTTAATCGCCTTTTCTGTCTCAATCGTCACGTCCGCCCTTACCTTTGCATGGTCCCCAACCGTTATACATACCTCTGTATCACAACGCTTGAGCCGTTCCTGTATCTTTCCGATGGTATTCTGCATTAACTCAATCTTTTCGTTGCATCCCTTACCTCCATTTGAGGGTACACCTAGACCCTTAAGTGGGTCTCCGCCACCCAGTGGGGTTATATCCTCACCCTCATCTGGGGAGGGTCCGCCACTGACAGCCTTACATCCAAATGGCAACTCTACGGTTGTGCCTTTAGCGGGGACTGGAATACATAGACCTTTAAAACAAATATCCCCCGCAGAACACTGGTTATCATTTTTACATCCTGTTGCGGATCGTTGGGTATCTTTTGTGCCAGGAGTGGAGATTGCCTCGGCCTTGCCAGGGATTCCTTGAATTTTAATATATGGTTTAGATCGCGGAGTGTCTCCTACGTCAGGAGCAGAAACTGCCTCTGTGCTTTTAATATCAATTCCGTCGAGTTTTAGAAATATTCCTTGAACTCCTTCCTCATTTATTCCGATTGCAATCAGAAACGATTTAAGCTCGGCTTCATATACTCCGTTGCCCTCAAGCGCGTCTGTAACTTTGTTGATGTCCGCGCCGCCAACGCCATAACCCAAAAGGATATTGCCAACATCCATCCTTATTTGCCCAGCCGATTTATTTGACAGCGAAGAACCGTACTTTTGGGTAGAAACTTTACCTCCAGGAATCTGTTCAATGTATATATGGAGCCCCGGTACCGGGTCGCCTGCAAAGACAGGAATGCCAAAGCTCACTGCAAGTCCGGCAGTAAACACCATCCCCGTGATCAATATTGTAATTATTTTTCGATACATGAATTCTCTTAGTGTACGTTAAGGATTACTGTATTTTGTCTTACAAATCTATTTTACCACCAGTCGTACGAGCGTCAAGGCTGCTTTGATAAAAATGCTGTGTGTGCACATCGGATGTGCACAGGATTTTAGGGTCTCGGTCCCCCTCCGTCCTGAGTGTGCCGAAGGACTACGGCGGGACAAGTCGGGGTCATTTTAGCACAAATGCTTTATTGTTTAAGAATGTCCCCCAGTTGTCTTATTGCCTCGCCGTAGGCTGACCAATCGCCATCTCTTTGCGCTCGGATGGCCTCCTCATACGCCCCCAACGCTCTTCGTATGCGCTCCTCTAAATCTTCCGAGGATATTCCGCCTGC
>JAUYOH010000069.1 GCA_030695925.1 Candidatus Omnitrophota bacterium | reverse complement strand
CCGCCTAAGACGGGATGGATCTCGAGGTTTAAGAGCAATTTTATGTCGTCTAAGGTATGGACATCCAAGGGGTCGGTGACGACGACGGTAAGTTTATCCCCTTTTAATTCAAGAGGCATCAATTTGTAGTAACTGGCGAACTTGGCCGGGACCTTTTCTATCGCTACCTTATCGATAACCCTATCCTTGACCCGGACGTAGGGTATGCCGAGTTTCCCGGATAGGACAGCGAAGATCTTCTCCTCAGAGGCGAATCCCAGATCCGCGAAGGTCTGGCAGATAAACTTGCCTGTCTTCTTCTGTTCTTTTAACCCCGCGTCTAATTGTTCAGGCGTTATCAGCCCTTCATCTATCAGCATCTCGCCTATAAGTATGCTGTCTTTAATCTCCATTGCCCCACCTCAACTCATAGTTTATGACCGAAAGGACCGAAATAGCCGCGGTGTCCGAACGAAGGACTTCCATGCCCAACGAAACCGGAATCACCCCTTTCAATCTCGCTGCCTTCACTTCGTCTTCCGTAAAATCCCCCTCCGGGCCGATAAAGGCGATCGCCGACTTGGCCCTGCTGTCCTTTAAGACCGTCGTTATTCTTTCCGTACCATCGCATAAACAGGGAATGACCGCCAACTCATATCCCTTTACAAACGAAAGTGAATTCTCAAATCTCATGATCTCGCTGATCTCGGGGACCGTCACTCTGCCGCACTGTTTCGACGCCATAACCGCTATCTTCATCCACCGTTCAGCCCTTAACCCGGCTCTCGATTTATCGGCTTGCACTATCGTCCGTGCGGTTATGACCGGTATTATGCGCTCAACTCCCAATTCCGTCGCCTTTTCGACGATCACATCCATCTTGTTTAACTTCGGGATCGCCTGGACCAATGCCAACCTGCGGTCGTCGGCTTTCTTCTCAAAGGTCTTATTAATCTTGATTATTATTTGTTCCTTAAGTATCTTATCTATTACGCCGGAGTATTCTTTTCCGGTGCCGTCAAAGACTGTAATTTCATCGCCCGCCCTAAGGCGCATGACGTCTTTGGCGTGATGCGCTTCGCGGCTGCGCAGGATTATTTTACCTTCGGAGACCGAGTCAGGCGAGGCGTAGAAGCGACTCACTGCGTCTCTTCCTCGAAAACCTGAGCGGTAAAAGTAAATAATTCCGTCTTCTTCTCTTTCCAGGCGTTGGGAGGCAATCCCGCTTTATGGGACAGGTTTGCCAAAAATTCGTCCCTCGTCCATCCCGTCTCCGTCGCTACCTGCGGCAGATAGACCGCGCTGGAAAAACCCTGCTTTAGTATCACGCCGTGCGTGCCCATTTTTATCTCGTCAACTTTCGTGACGGCCTTGGGCTCCGAGAGGACAGATATCTCTATCTTTATATCTTTTAACTCGGCGGCTGTGACCGGCGTAAATCTCGGGTCGCGTGTGGCTGACTCGATAGCCATATCGCGGACCGTCAGATAGAGCGGCTCTTGCCCGATTATATTTCCGATGCAACCGCGCAGTTCTCCGCCACCGGTGGAACCTTTGGCAAAGGCCTTGTGCAAAGTCACAAACGCCCCCTGTACTTTTAATAGGGCGGGGTCTTCTTCCTTAAATTCCATTATCTTCCCCTCTTTGATATAGGTCTCTATCGTCTTACGCGCGATCTCTATCAATCTCTTTTTTTGCCCGGCATTCAGCATATTTTCTTCCTCCCTGTATATCGCAATGCTGCCGTAACCGACGACTCTGGTCTTATCGCCCGCGGTGTCCCCGGAATTGGCGTATTTTAAGACCTTGACTCTGTTCGCGCCCAATTCCTTGCCGGCCAATAAAGCAGTCAAGACCGGTCCTGAACCGCAAAGCTCACACTCTCCTTCGGAGATCTTTATGGCGAATCTCTCGGCATCGAGATGCATTATCTCGGATAAAGTGACCTGGTCTTTTTTTACGGCATCGCGGTAAGCAAGGCGATGGGACAGGTCGGTACTCGCGATTATCAGTACCTTTTTACTTCCGTCCCTTATCGTCGCCACAAGCGCTTTAGCCAGCCCTTTACAGGTCGGATAATCGGGCTTACCCATTATAAGCGGGACTATCTTAAAATCTTTCAACGATCTCTGGAGGAACGGAATTTGGACTTCCATCGAATGCTCTTCTTCAAAGACCCGCGGCTCGAAATAGAGTATGTCCTTCTTGAATTTCATCAATCTTTCCGTAAACTCGGCATCTATAGGTACCTTACCGAGCGGCGTCTCATAAAAACCTTTCTCCAATATCGAGACGCCATCAAACGCGAGATGATGGCTTATGCCTATTATCACTACCGTATCAAATTTTCTATCAGAGATAAGCTTATAGCCGTAAGCGGCGACAGGTCCTGAATACTCATAACCGGCATGCGGAGAGATAAGCGCCATGATATCCCCGTCTACCTTCGGAGGAGTCGCCTGCTTCAAATACCCGTCTATCTGCGCGGCGAGAATCACCGGTTCGGCGGGATAAGACGAACCAGCCACGACCGGCTTCATTATCTCTTCGGCGAAGACAGGGGCGGCGAGGAATAAGAGGGCTAAAAGGATTAATACTTTTTTACGCATACAACCCTTTGGTTCGACTCCCAGGTTTGTCTTACTCCTCGTTCAAAACGCCGGTCGGATTTCTACGAAATCCTCCTCGGCTGAACTCGGAGTGGCCCTGACTAAGTTTATTGAATCAGGGCCTATGGTGGAGCTGGGGGGGGTCGAACCCCCGGCCTCTTGAGTGCGATTCAAGCGCTCTTCCAACTGAGCTACAGCCCCCCGAACACAGTCTTACTTCTTTTATTTACCCGTCCGCGACGGTGCCTCGAGTCTTTGAATACTATCTTTAGCGTTTTTTAAATATTTAGACTCTTCAGCGCCGGCATATTGAATAAATTTCTTGTAGGCCTCGATAGCCTCTTCTTTCAATCCTCGTTTCTCGCAAGCGTAGGCCTTATTGAAATATGCAGCAGCGTAATCCGGTTTTAGCTCGATTGCCTTGTCAAAATCAGGTATGGCCATATCATATCGGTCTTTATATCCATAGACCTCGCCTCTTCGAAAATATAACGGAGCGGCTTTATTATCCGTTTCTATGGCTTTGGTAAATTCAGATATCGCCTTATTAAATTGACTTTTATATAAATACGCTATTCCGCGATAATAATATGTTTCCGTATAGCGCGGGTCGGCGTCTAATGCTTCGGAAAAATCAGATAACGCATCGTCATACAATTTATTATCCAAATAGGCGACGCCCCGACTTATAAAAGCGTAGGCGCAGTTTGGGGACTTTTTAATAGCTTCTGTGTACTCTGCTTCCGCTTCTTCCCACTTCCTCATAATCGCATATTCTTTTCCTTTAAACGCCAGAAGTACCGCTTCCTTCTTGACTTTTCCGCTTATCGCATCTTCGACGGCGTGCAATTCTAATTTCGCCGCCGCATAGTACGCCTCGTCGGATAGGGCTTTTTGATGCTCCCGCTTGGCCTCCTCGAATCTGCCTTGCGCGGCGTATTCGACTCCCTTGAAGTAACTTTGTCCGCCGATATCCTCAGCGCTAGAGAGACTCATTATCAAAAAGATAGCCGATATGACCGAAATCAAACATATCCTTCTATTCATAGCGTAGACCCCTCTACCCATTTTAGATAATCCCTGCTGCCGTCCACGATCGAGATCGCTATTATCTCCGGACATTCGTAGGAATGCAGGCCTTTTACCGCCTTTTCGATCCTTGCGAAGAGATTCTCTTTCGTTTTCGCTATCAGAAGCACCTCCTGCGCGGCCTCGGTCTTCCCCTTCCACGTATAAACCGATTCTATATCCGGGACTATATTGACGCACGCGGCCAATTTCTTGTCGACCAGCCCTTTGGCTATCTTACGCGCCTCGGCCCTTGAACCCGCGGTGATAAAAATTACGATATTCTTCATTATCTGCGCAAGCGTATCTTGTAATCCTTCTCGCCTTCCAGGACGACGTGCCCTTCTCTTGCCAGCCAGCCCAAGCTCATAAGGATGACTTCTCTGGGCTTCTCTATACCCGCGTTCAACTGTGAGAGGGTCACCTCTCCGTGCTCATCCAGGTAATGCCATATCTCTCCCGCCGTAATGCCTATCTCCGTTATCATCCCTTTACCTCCTTTTGTGGAATACTTTCCTGTTTTTTATTATAACTGCCGCATCTCGGGCAGACCGAGATGGCCGAGTGCCTGCTGTCTATATAACAATATGTGCAGATGGGACATTGCCACACGTATCTATCCGCGGCCGACTCGCCGCCGGATGCCGACGACCGCTCGAAGAACATCCAATAGACAAAGAAAATTCCCGTTACAAGAGATAAGTATAAAGCCGCCGCGACGGAAAATTCAAGCGTTATCATCTTCCCTCGGCCTTCTTCAAACTAAAATTCAAAGTCACTATTCCCCACTGTTCGTCTCTTGAGCTGCCGGCCGCAAGAGGAGCGAACTGCCATCCTTTCAAGTATCGTATACCCACAAGATCCACGGTCGGATGGCCGGATGACGAGACTCTTTCGACTAATTCGACCTTACCCTCGACAGATACCCAGAATTTCAGTTCCATCTCAAATGACTCGCCGAGGCGGTCCAGGTCGACTCCCAATTCCTCATCCCACCGAAGATAGGTCGGCAATTCGGGTTTATAAATTATCTCTCTGAACCTGACCGGCCCTTTGATCTGCGAGGGATACGCCTTATATGATACCTGTATTATATCTGACGGCCGTTGGGGCATCTGTTTTGCTCCGGTCGTCTCTTCTGATGCCACCCTAGTCCCTATCTCCTCTAACATATCAAAATCCGCCGCAAAAACCGGCTTCTCTTCGTTGGTGATATCGGCGTTCTCGGCCGCCAGGACCTCGGATAATTCCAAAGAGCGCTTACGGCCGATCTCAGTATCCGAGACGGCCTTACTGGATACCTTGCCCGCCACAATCGGACCCTCTTCAAGAATAGAGCCGAGAAAAGAAATGTTTGAAGAGGCCCCTTTGTTTATCGCCGCCGGCTTGACGTATATCTTAACCGAATAGATAGAAAATAGATGCAAGAGAACCGAGACCAGCAATGCGTAAATAAACGCGTAGCGCGCTATTCTCCAGCCTGTGTCGTGGCTATATTCACCTGCGGGATTCCCGCGTTCCTGCATATGTCCCATACCTCCACTACGCGTTCCAGAGAAGTTCCCCTGTCTGCTTTTATCAATAACGGCTTATCCTTCGGCAGGCCCTCCAGCTTCAAAGCGAGTTCCTTCAGCGAAACTACCGCCTCATTAAAATAGACCACCTTCTCTCTCGTTATAGTCACCACGACAGATTCTTCCGCGACCGTTTGAGAAGTGACCGCCTTGGGCAAAGTGACTTTTATCGCCGTCTGCGAGGCCGTCGTATAATTCCACGTCAGCAGTAGAAACGTCAGGAGCAAAAGGACGCAATTTACAAAAGGCACTATCCCCGCGCACTCGCCGGCTATTGGTTTTAAAGGGCTTCTTCCGAATTTCATCTATTCGACCTTCTTTTCCGATAAAATATTTACAAGGTCGGTGGCGCTTATCTCCATCTGAAGTATGAAATTATTGACCCTGCTTACAAAGTAATTATACGCTGTTATCGTCGGTATGGCAACTATTAAACCCGCCGCTGTAGCGATCAGTGCCTGCCATATCCCCGCTGAGAGATCGGCCGGTGTAACGGGACTTAAGGCGGCTGACTTTTCCTGGATCTTCTGGAAGACCTCGATCATCCCTATCACCGTCCCCAAGAGACCCATCAAGGTGCTTATATGGGCGATGGTGGCGAGGATGCTTATGTTCCTTTCCATCCGCGGTATCTCGTGCAAAGCGGCGTCCTCTACCGCCTCCTTGATCTCCTGGCGCGTCCTGTCGTATTTCAGTATCCCAGCCTTTAATACATTAGGAAGAGGGCCGGGCATCTGTTCGCATATATTTATGGCGTCCATAGCGCGGTTCCTATTCAGTGAGTCCGAGACTTCACTCATGAATTTTTTTGTGTCCAGTTTTATCTTCTGCAGGTACATAAACCTTTCCAGTATGATAGCCAAAGCCGCGACAGAACAAAGCAATATCGGAATCATCATCGGCCCACCCCTGATAATCCACTCTAACATTTTAATTTACCTCCCTTGCCGTATCTCCAACATGATTTCTTATCCATTCGAGCCGTTCTCTGGCGTATTTGGCCTCTTCCAGATTTGTGCCTGCCATCTCTTCATAGATCTTCGTGGCATCATTCCAGCGCTGTTTCCCTTCAAAAAGATACGCGGCGCGCAGGCCGGCGCGCACCGACCAGTGGGTAATCTCAGGATAGAGGTATTTGACCTTTAAATACTCAGCCAGGGCCTCGTCGCTATCGCCCAATTCCTCGTAACACTCTCCGATCGCGAATTGCGTCTCGGCATTAAAGTCGCTCTGATTCTCGCTTATGGCAAGCCGGTATTTCTCTATCGCGGCGTTAAAGAGCTTTCTCTCTTTCAGGATGTCGCCTATCTTCTTGTTTGCAACTTTCTCAAACTGGGTATTGGGATATTTTTCTATTATGACCTTCAGCTCCTTTATCGCGTCATCGGCCTTACCGCTCTGGGCAAGGATATCCCCTATCTTTATGGTGCTCTCGAGGGCCAGTTGCGAGTCCGGATGCATTTCTATTATGCGCTCGAATTGTTTTATGGCGCCGTCTAAATCGCCGTTCTTATAAAGAATAAACGCCAGCCAGTACTCGGCGTCATCCGCCGCCTCGATCGCGGAAGGGTCGGCAAGTATTAAATCGAAATACCCTTTCGCCTTCGCGTATTCATCCCTGTTGTAAAAATACTGGCCAAGCCAAAGCTTGACGTCATTGGTTATCTCGGACTTCGGATATTTGGCGATATAACTATTGAACGCGTCTATCGCGTCTTTCTCCTTGCCCCACTGATAATAACACCAGCCTATCTCATAGATGCTCAAACGCGCATACTCGGAATCAGGAAAATCTTTTATCGCTTTCCTAAAAACGGTGACGGCCTCCTGATACCTTCCCAGATTAAAAAGACAGTTGCCTACCTGAAAGGAGGCCTCGGCTACCAGAACGCTCTGCGGATAATTTGAAATGACCTTCTGGAAGGCCTCCAACGCCATCTGAAAATTGCCTTTACGGAAATACGATAGCGCAAGCTGTTCCTGAGCCTGCTCTTTGAACGCCGACTTCGGAAAATTACCGAGGAGGCTCTGAAAAGCGAGTGTCGCGGCGTCGTAATTGGCCATCTTAAACAAAGCGATACCGAGCTGATACTGGGCGTAATCACAGAGCATGCTATCGTTGTACTCGGTCAGGATCTCGTCATAGGCCTCCTTCGCTTTCTGATAATCCTTCAGGTCCATATATATATCGCCGATCCTCGATACGGCGCTTGCCTTCAGGTTCCTGTCCGTGGACTTCTTTACCGCTTCGCGGAAAGAGATGACCGCTGCCTCAGGGTCCTTCAGCCGCAACAGCGTCCAACCAAGACTATACTCAAACTGACCCGACAGATCCGACTTTGGAAATTTAGATATCGCCTCTTTATAGGCCTGCGCGGACCCCTCATATTTTTCCAAGCCGTACAGGCAATCGCCTTTGCCTAAATAGGCGTCATCCAGATAATTTGAGTTCTGAAATTTCAAGATGATCTCATCGTAACTTATGACTGCGTTCGCGTAATCTTTCAGTAAGTAATAAGACTGGGCTGTCCCGAAGATGACTGAATCTATCAACGGGCTGTTGGAGTAATCCTTGCGGAAAGCCAGAAATACCATAAGCGCCTCGTTGTATCTACCGGACTTGAAATTCGACCAGCCCTTGCCGTATTGCGCGTACGGCGCCCAGGCCGCCTGCGGGTTTATCTCGAGGGCCTTTGAATAATCGTCAGCCGCCGCGGTGTAATTCTTCATCGCGTAATCGAGTTCACCCGATAAAAAATACGCGTCCGGCAATTTCTTTGAGACCGTATATCTCTTCAGGAAATCTTCCAGCAGGGTCTTGGCCTCATCGAAGCTCCCCGACATGAACTTGGCTTCGGCTATCTTGAATTTGGCCTCGACGACCAGACTCTCGCCGGGATACTTGGCTATAAAATCCTTGAAGGCCTCTGCCGCGGCGTTATAATCCTTCATATCGTAATAACACCAGCCTTTGGAATAGGCCGCGAATGCCGCGTATTTAGAGTTCGGGAATTTCTCCATTATCGTCTCATACTGATTCAACGCCTGCTTAAAATCCTTGCTCCTGAAATATACCTCGGCTGACCAGTAAGCCGCTTCATCGTAAAACCGGTTAGCGGAAGCGGACGTTAAGACCATGTCGAATTCGTTAAGGGCCTGGGCATATTTCCCATACTGAAAATAACACCTGCCGAGAAGCAGATGAGCCTCGTCCTTGTATTGGCTCTGGGGATAATTGACCAGAAAACGTTCAAGCTGCTCCTGCGAGATATCGTAAAATTCGTCCTCGAACGCCTTTTTGGCTAGGATGAAATTATCCTCATCCATCGACCTTTCAGCGCGACCCAGAGATTGCGTAACTAACAGCAAAATAAGGAAATAGGGTAGAATTTTATTTGACATGATAGCCCTAATATATCACGAAGATTTTATTTCTTCAAGACCTTCCTGAGATACGCGCCGGTATAGGACCTGCTATTCCTTACGACCTCTTCCGGCGTCCCGGCGGCGGCGACCTCGCCGCCCTCGTCTCCGCCTTCCGGACCCAGATCAATGATATAATCCGCCGTCTTGACCACATCGAGATTATGCTCTATGACTAAGACCGTATTACCGTGGTCGACCAGCGTATGGAGCACCTTTAACAATTTATCTATATCCGCGAAATGAAGGCCGGTAGTGGGCTCATCCAGTATGTAGAGAGTCCGCCCGGTAGAACGCCTTGCGAGTTCGGTGGAAAGTTTTATCCTCTGCGCCTCGCCGCCCGAGAGTGTCGTCGCGGACTGGCCGAGTTCGATATAACCCAGTCCGACATCATTGAGGACCTTCAACTTATCCTTTATCCTCGGTATGTTCTCAAAGAGTTTCAGCGCCTCCTCGACGGTCATATTCAGGACATCGTTTATCGAGTAGCCTTTGTATTTTACTTCCAGCGTCTGCAGGTTGAATCTCGCACCGTGGCATACCTCGCATGTGACGTAGACATCCGGTAGAAAATGCATCTCGACTTTAATGACACCATCGCCTTGGCAGGCCTCGCAACGACCGCCTTTTACATTAAAACTGAACCTTCCGGGCTTATAGCCACGCACCTTCGCCTCGGGCAACTGACTGAATAATTCGCGTACCGGCGTAAATAACCCCGTATAAGTCGCGGGATTGGAACGGGGTGTCCTTCCTATCGGCGACTGGTCTATGACGATAACTTTGTCGATATTTTCAGCGCCGAGGATCTTATCGTGTCTTCCGGGCTTATCTTTGGCTTTGTAAAATCTCTGCGCCAGCGCCCTGTATAATATCTCGTCGATAAGTGTGGATTTTCCCGAACCCGAGACACCGGTCACGCACACAAACACTCCCAGAGGTATCTTTACGTCTATATTTTTAAGGTTGTGTTCCCGCGCGCCTTTTATCTCAAGATATTTTCTTCCGGTTACGTTTCTTTTATCCTTTTCTGTTTTTATGGTAAGAACGCCATTTAAGTATTTGGCCGTCAGCGAATTCTCGCACCTTAATAATTCCTCCAGCGGGCCCACGCAGATGACTTCTCCGCCATGTTTGCCCGCGCCCGGACCCAAATCGACGATATAATCGGCGTTCCTTATCGTAGCCTCGTCGTGCTCTACTACGATAAGGGTATTGCCCAGATCCCTGAGGGCCTTTAAGCTCTCGAGCAGTTTTGCGTTATCACGCTGATGCAGGCCAATAGAGGGTTCGTCAAGGACATACACCACCCCGACGAGCCCTGAACCGATCTGTGTGGCGAGCCTGA
>JAUYOH010000064.1 GCA_030695925.1 Candidatus Omnitrophota bacterium | reverse complement strand
TTACGCTTGAGCCCGAATACGTCGCGGGGATTGTCCGCTCATTCGCGAAACTTGTGGAGGGCGGATACGTATATAAAGGGGTAAAGCCGGTCAACTGGTGCGTAAGATGCGAGACGGCTCTTGCCGAGGCGGAGGTGGAATATGCCGACCATTCCTCGCCTTCGGTCTATGTGAAGTTCAAAGTCACTGACGAAAGATTTAATTATGGAAAACATTTTTTAATTATATGGACAACTACCCCTTGGACGCTTGTTGATAACGTTGCTATTGCGGCCAACCCAAATGAATCTTATGTTTCTATAAAAGTTGGCGATGAAACATTTTTTGTGGCAGAAAAACTTCTCGAAGTAGTTAAAGATAAATTAAATTTCAAAATAAAAGGATTTTTTAAGAAGGAAGATTTAAATGGATTAAAATATGCCCATCCATTTATGAATCGTGAAGGTAAAGTTGTTTTAGCAGATTACGTGTCTGTTGAAGAAGGTACTGGTTGTGTTCATATTGCGCCTGGGCATGGACTAGAAGATTATATGACAGGACAACAGCATAATCTGCAGACGCTTATGTATGTTGATGAAAAAGGAATATTTACAAAAGAAGCCGGCGAGTTTTCCGGTATGCATGTCTTCAAGGCAAACGACGCTATCATAGAAAGATTAAAGAAGGATGGAAATCTTTTGAACTCCGGGACGATAAGCCATTCCTATCCTCATTGCTGGAGATGCAAAGAGCCGGTCATATTCAGGGCGACGGTCCAGTGGTTCATCAATGTCGACCACAAGGATCTAAGAAAAAAGACGCTCGAGGCGGTCAAGGGTGTCAAATGGATCCCATCCGTCGGCGAAAACAGGATATCGGCGATGGTAGAGACAAGGCCGGATTGGTGTTTATCGCGGCAGAGATATTGGGGTGTCGCCATCCCCGCGTTTTACTGCGAGGGGTGCAAGAAACCTATATTGGACGCCAAGATAATAAACCGTGTCGCCGGCCTGATGGAGAAAGAGGGCTCTGATGTATGGTTTGCCAAGACCGCGGAAGAATTGTTGCCGCCCGGATTTAAGTGCCCCGATTGCAAGAAAGATAAGTTCAGGAAGGAAGAGGATATATTGGACGTGTGGTTTGACTCGGGTGTCAGCCATCAGTCGGTCGTCAGGGCAAGGCCCGAACTTCAGTTCCCGGCTGACTTATATCTCGAAGGAAGCGACCAGCACCGCGGCTGGTTTCAGTCCGCGATCCTTACCTCTATGCCGATAGAGAATCGTCCGCCGTTTAATGGTGTTCTGACGCACGGCTTTGTCGTGGACGGCGACGGCAGAAAAATGTCAAAGTCGCTGGGCAATGTAATTTCGCCGCAGGATATCATCAAGACCCACGGCGCGGACGTCTTGAGGTTGTGGGTTGCCTCATGCGATTATTATGAGGATATAAGGATATCCAAAGAGATACTCGAGCGTACCTCCGAGGCATACCGCAAGATAAGGAATACTGCGAGGTTCATCCTCGGCAATCTCTACGATTTCGACCCCGTAAAAGACAGGGTCGGGCACAGGGAGCTTCTCGAGTTCGACAAGTGGGCGGTCTCGAAGGCATATTCTCTCCTTGAGGAGATAACGAGGCATTACGATGATTTCGAATTCCACAAGGTCTTCCGCGCTCTCTATAATTTTTGCACTGTCGAACTGTCAAGTTTTTATCTTGACGTTTTGAAGGACAGACTGTATACTTATCCGCCGAGCTCAAAAGAGCGCCGGTCGTGCCAGGCCGCGATCTATGACATAATAGTAGTTTTAGTGAAAGCGTTGGCTCCGATGGCGCCGTTTACGGCGGAGGAGATTTGGGCGAAGTTAAAGCTTGAGGAGCCGGATGTAAGCATCCATGCCTCGCTGTGGCCGGAGCCCCGCCAAGGATATGTAGACAAAGACCTTGAGGAGAAGTGGGCGAAGATCATAGACCTAAGGCCCGATATTATGAAAGCGATCGAGGAGAAGAGATCGAAGAATCTACTCGGCGATTCGATGGAGGCCTCGGTCACGCTATATATAAAGGATGCCAAGAAATACGATTTCTTAAAGGATTATGCCAAAGAGCTGGCCGGCGTATTCGTCGTATCTGATTTTAAACTTGAGGACATAAAGGAATACCCCGTCTCTAAAGAAGAATTACTGGAGGTAGAAGGACTGGGAGTCTACGTCAGGAAAGCCGATGGAAAGAAGTGCCAGCGCTGCTGGAGTTATTCAAATAACGTGGGGAAGGATACGCAACACCCTGATTTATGTCAGCGTTGCGCGGCTGTCTTAAAAGGAGAATAATATCATGAAGATGGATAAACAGAAATTACAGAAATTCAAGAAGATATTGCTCAAGAAGAAAGAGGACATGCTTAGGGAGATCCGGCATGTCGAGAAGGACTCTTTGAGCAAATCGCAGAGAGAATCCTCCGGGGACCTCTCCGCGTATACCTTCCATATGGCGGACATCGCCCAGGACGGCTACGACAGAGAATTTTCCCTCGGCATAGCGACCAACGTCCAGCAGAAGATGCTTTACGCGATAGAGGAATCTCTAAAGCGCATCGAGGACAAGACATACGGAACCTGTGTCAAATGCGAGAAGCCGATAGCCAAAAGCAGGTTGGCGGCAATCCCATACGCAAACTTTTGTGTTGAGTGCCAGTCCAAGGAGGACCCGCAAAAGAAGATAATGTAAATGAGAAGCATTTAATGCGCCCCTTCCTTATTGCCGGTATCGTAGTCATAGTTGACCAGATCACGAAGGCGATAGCGACGACCCATCTTACGCTCGTCAGAAATACCGGTGCCGCGTTCGGCTTATTCAGGGACCAAGCCGTCATATTTATCCTTATATCGGTAATCGCGATAATATTCATAGGGTTTTATCTTATAAAGAAGAAGACGAGTTACTATCTGCCGCTTGCCCTTATCTTGGGCGGGGCGGTAGGCAACCTCATAGACAGGCTGCGGTTCGGATACGTGGTGGATTTTATTGACCTGCGTTTCTGGCCGGTATTCAACGTCGCGGACTCCTGCATCACGATAGGAGCCATCATATTGTTCTTCGTGATAATAAGGAGTAAAGATGTATCCCGTCCTCTTTAAGTTAGGGCCGATACCGATACACTCTTACGGCGTCGCGTTAGCGCTCGCTTTTTTGACCGCGGCTTTTTTAGCGAGGCGGCGGGCGTTCGCGCTTGGGGGCAACGGCGACGATATATTAGACCTCTGCGTCTGGCTTATCGTCTCCGGCCTCATCGGCGGCAGGCTCTTATTTGTCCTGCTTAATCTTGAGTATTACAGGGAAAATCCCATCGATACTTTGAAACTATGGCAGGGAGGGCTTGTCTGGTACGGCGGCCTTATCGCAGCTCTTTTGGCGGCAGTGATATTTTTATCGGCGAAGAAGATGCCGATCCTAAAGACATGCGACCTTATGGCGCCGTATGTCGCCTTGGGCCAATCGATAGGGCGTATAGGCTGTTTCTTAAATGGCTGCTGCTACGGCAAAGAGATAGCCCCGGGCCTCATCCATCCTACGCAACTCTACGAATCGGCCGCGATGTTTGTCGTATTCCTGATATTAAGGAAGCGCGTCCCCGGAAACGGGAAGACACTTTTTTTATACCTGATATTATATTCCTCTATAAGATTCGCTATCGAGTTCCTGCGCGGGGATAATCCCGCGATCCTGATGGGCCTTACCATTTCCCAGTTGATATCCATAGCGATCTTCACGACGGCGGTCATTTTATGGAAAATTATACCTTCAAAGTAAAAGACGGCGAGGGCAGCGCCCGTATCGACCAGTATCTCGTCGGCGTCTTTCCGACCGCTATATCGCGCTCGCACTTAAAGAAACTAATAGATAACGGTAATGTGCTGGTCAACGGCGCGCGCGTCAAGGCGCACCATAATGTAAAGCCCGGCGAGACGATAGAAGTCCGGCTGGAAGAACTTGCCCCGTCCGTCGCGGAAGCCGAAGATATTAAGCTTGATATAATCTATGAGGATGATGACATAATAGTCATCAATAAAGAGCCGGGCATAGCGGTCCATCCCGGAGCCGGCATACATTCCGGGACGTTAGTCAACGCGCTGTTATATCACTGCAAGAACCTCTCTACGGTAAATGAGGCGAGGCCGGGCATCATCCACAGGCTGGACAAGGATACCTCGGGCGTTATGGTCATCGCCAAGAATAACACGAGCCACGCCGAACTCGCGAAGCAATTTAAGGAGCGCGCCGTAAAGAAGAACTATATCGCGCTTGTCAGAGGCACTGTCGAATTGGATGAGGGGACGGTGGACCTGCCGATAGGAAGGCACCCCAGCAACAGGCAGAAGATGGCGGTAAGGTATGATTCGGAGAAGAACGCGATCACCGAGTACAGGGTCCTTAAGCGTTTTGATGATTTTACCGTAGTCTTATTGAATCCCAAGACCGGAAGGACGCACCAGATCCGCGTCCATATGGCATATCTGGGGCACCCTGTATTAGGAGATGGGAAATACGGCGCGAAAGAAAAGTTCCCGCGGCAGGCGTTGCACTCATATTATTTAAGTTTCCTGCACCCCCGCACCGGTAAGCCGTTGGAATTCAAGGCCCCGCTGCCTGAAGATATGCGCGGCATAATAGGCACGGCCGCCGATGACATATTACCATAATTTTTCTCTTGCTTTTTATGGAGACTTTTTATATAATCTACTCAAGCTAAATTTAAGGAGGTTCGCATGAAATCAGCGCGTTTTCCTTTAATAATATTATCGTTATTATGCGTCATATTTTTACTGGTTGCGGTGCAGCAATTCCTCGGAGGGCAGAAGGAGAAGAACAGCCGCACCGTCACCGAGAAGGTCCTCGATGAGACCAAACAGGCCAAGGACCAGCTCCAGAAGGAATTAGACGAGCAGAAGAAGTTAAAGGCGGAACTGGAATTGCAAGTGACAGACCTTAAAGGAAAAGTTTCCTCCTTACAAGATCAGGCGGAAACATTAGCCGCCCAGATCGCCGATGAGAGGAAAGCGAAGGAAGACGCGGTAGCCCAGTTAAGTGAAAAAGTAAGGGAAATAGAAGATATAAAGACGAATTTCGAGAGCGCGAAGAAGGAACACGACTCGCTGCAGGAACAATACGATAAGATAAGCAAGGACTACGATAGCCTTCAGGTGCAACTCAAGACCGTCAAGGGCCAAAACGACAACCTCACAAAACAACTCGAGAATCTGGAAGCCAAGAAGGAAGTCGAGCTCGATAAGATAGTCGTAACGCCCGGCGCCGAAGCCGAAGGCAAGGTTCTCGTCGTAAACAAGGAATTCAATTTTATAGTCGTCTCGGCAGGAAACAATAGAGGCCTCAGACCGGGTGTCGTCCTTAGCATCTTCAGGGCCGGCAGGTTCGTGGCCAAGGCGCAGGTCGAGAAGGTCTATGAGACGATGTCCGCCGCCAACATAATGGCGGACGGCGCGGAGATCAGGGAAGGTGATATAGCGAAAGCTATGTAAGTTGGGATTCACACTAAGACCCGCCAAGAAGTTATCAGGTTCGTTTACTCTACCCGGCGACAAATCAATCTCCCACAGAGCCGTAATGCTCGGCTCGATAGCCGACGGGACGACCACAATCAAAAATATCCTCCACTCCGATGATACGGAAACCACAATTGCCGCGTTGCGCGCCCTCGGTATCGATATAAAAGAAGAACTGGAAAAAATTATAATAACGGGTAAAGGCCTCTCGGGCCTCTCAGCGCCTTCGTCCGAATTATTTATGCGCAACTCAGGGACATCTATGCGCATCCTTATGGGCATACTTGCGGGCCAGCCGTTCAAGACGACATTGACAGCCGATGAAGGGCTTTCCAAGCGGCCGATGGGCCGCGTTACAGAGCCGTTGTCTTTGATGGGTGCTACGATAGAAGGGCAGGACAACGCGAATTTCGCCCCTATCACGATACAGGGCGGGAAATTAAAAGCGATAGATCATGTCTCGAAGGTCGCGAGCGCTCAGGTAAAATCAGCGATACTTCTTGCCGGGCTTTATGCCGATGGAACAACGTCAGTCACAGAGCCGTCCAAGTCAAGGGACCACACAGAGAGGATGCTGCAGGCATTCGGCGCGAAGGTCTCTGTCAGCGGATTAAAAGTTTCTATCGAGGGCGGAACGAAACTTAACCCACAGGATATAGAAATCCCGGGCGATATATCAAGCGCCGCGTTCTTCATGGTAGGCGCTTCTATCGTAAAGGGCTCCAAGATTACATTAAAATCCGTAGGACTTAACCCGACCAGATCAGGCGTCATAGATATCCTTAGGAGAATGGGCGCGAAGATGACAATCGAGAACAGAAGAGAAGTCGCTTCAGAGCCGGTCGGCGATATAACTATAGAAAGTAGCGCGCTTCGCGGCATCACTATCGCGGGCGACTTAGTGCCGCGCTCGATAGATGAGCTGCCTGTCATAATGATAGCGGCCGCGTATGCCGAAGGCATGACTATCATAAAGGGCGCGCATGAACTCAGGGTCAAGGAGGCAGACAGGATAAAGTCCATATCTGCGAACCTCAACGAGATGGGCGGGAAGATAGGGGTCAAGGGCGACGATATAATAATAGAGGGCATGGGACCTCTGAAAGGCATCGCCATCCAGAGTTTCGGCGACCACAGGACCGCGATGTCGATTATCATTGCCGGCCTCGCTGCTCATGGCGAGACCTCACTTGACGACACCGCCTGCATCAACAAATCTTATCCCCACTTCATCGCTGATTTAGAGTCGCTTTTAAAGTAAAAATGAATAATGAATTTCCTCTCCCCAAAGGGGAGAGGGTTAGGGTGAGGGGGAAACGTAGCGTGTCATTCCCGCGCCTGCCCGCCAGCGCTTTGTGGCGGGAAAGCGGGAATCCATTGTCATTGTGGCATTGAACTGGTCGCAATTTGCGACCACCTTGTTTGTCATTGCGAGGAGCTCGCCGTAGGCGATGACGAAGCAATCTCAATATACAATTTGCTCCGGCTTGTGTCCTCAGGAAACGCTCGAAAAGTCCCAGCGAGACTTTTCTCGCTCCGCCTTAGTCCTCGCTCTCCCCGACGTAACGTCGGGGAACCCTGCCCGCTCGGACTAAGAAGGTTCCTTGCGGACACAAAGCCGTCGCAAATAGATAACGTGCGGCTCCAGACCGAAAATCGGAATTTTGGTGTAGTATTGTCATTGACGTTTCCATTTGAGCGGATTATAATAATGGCAAAATATGTTTCATCTATTAATTATTATGCATGAGAGGACATAATTTATGAAATGTTACAATTGTGACAAAAATGCCATGTTTGTAGTGGGACCCGAAGGGAAAGGAGTCCCATTATGTCTTGATTGCTATATTCAATTTGAAAGTATAGAACTTCAAAAGATAGCGATGTTAGAAAGAGAAATTAATTACGCGACCGATAACATGGAATCCGCTATGGGGATGCCAGGAATTTTGCCCAAATTTCCGGAACGCCAACCCCCGAAAATCATACAAACTGGAGGTATTACATTGAACAATATTCATGTATCACGGAGTGAAATAGGCGTACTTAATACCGGTGTCATCGAAAATGTCGACTCAACACTCACAGTACTAAAGACCCAAGGTAACGCAGAACTTGCTGCTGCAGTTACTGGTTTATCAGAGGCAGTAATCAAGGCCACTGAAATTACAGCCGAGCAAAAAAATCAGATCATAGAATTACTATCTGCATTGTCGGAGGAAGCTGTCGCACCGAAAGAGAAGCAGAAAAAATCTGTAATTAAAGCACTTATCCAACATCTCGAAGATCTTCTTAAGGGAGTTTCGACTATAACAGGTCTTTGGAATATAGCAAAAACAATATTTTTAAAAATATTTGGTATCTAATAAAGACAAAGAACAGTTCTACCGCTAAAGCTAAAACTGTCCTTTGATGTGGTCAGATATTTAGATGAAAGAATAGACTTAGTTTTGAAAAAAGAGGGACGAATCAGGAGACGTTCCCTTTCCGCTTTTGCCGGAGACCCCGCGGTAGATAGGCTTCGGCGGACTAAGAATAAGGGGGACGTTCCCTTCGGGGACACCCCTTATCCCCACTTCATCGCTGATCTCGAGTCGCTTTTAAAGTAAAATAGATACAGTTTTCATTATTGACAAGCGATATCTCACGGCGTAGACTTAAATCAGGGCATTGAAAGGGAACTATAAAAAACGAATCCGTCTATTATATCTTATAACTAAAATGATATTAAAAATTGTCTATTCAATCGTTATAATCAATTTATGCGGAATAAGTCTATATTACCTATGGACCCACAATTTTAATCTCTATCAATGGCTTATAGATAATAAGTTCTTATTGGCCGCCATTTTAATACTCATAGTCTTACCAAGGATTTGGAACCATCGTGATAATTTTAAACAATTAACCTTTTTGCTGTTTTCGCCAAGCAAGTTTATTAGTCACTCAGTAGATGATGCCATACAAAAGGACACTCAAAATGACCCACACCTTAAAGAAATGATGGAATCCAATGAAAAATATAGAAATGAAAGAACAGAAGAATATAAGAAGCAATTTTCAGATAAGACTAATAAATTAAGAAATTCTATCTATCAAGCATTCTTAACAGTCTTTTTGGTTTTTATTTGCGCTATTTTATCTGCTCTTATATTAGCAAACTTTATCTCTATTCCTAGTAAGCAGATTATTTTT
>JAUYOH010000055.1 GCA_030695925.1 Candidatus Omnitrophota bacterium | reverse complement strand
GTGGTGGCCTGCGACATGCCTTTTATTAATACTGGACTAATCGAATATATGATTACGCTCAAAGACGGTTTTGATATCGTCGTCCCGCGCATCGGGGGCAAGTATGAGGCGCTGTTTGCCTTATATTCAAAAAATTGCGTAAAGTCCATATGCGAAGCCGTAGAAAAGGACCGCCTAACGGTGAGAGGATTATTCGCGGATGTCAGAGTGAGAGAACTCGCCGGCGAGGAGATAATGAAATTTGGTGATGTCGATACCATGTTCATGAACATGAACACAAAAGAAGACCTGTGCAGGATTCGGGCATGCTGGTAGACTCTTTTGGACGGAACATAACGTATCTTCGAATTTCGGTTACCGATAGATGCAATCTGCGCTGCCGGTATTGTATGCCGCAGGGCGGGATCAGCTACAAAGTCCCGGCCGAGATATTATCCTTTGAGGAGATATGCAGGATCGCAAGGGCAGCTTCGTGTCTCGGCGTCCGAAAGCTGAGGATTACAGGCGGTGAGCCATTGGTGAGAAAAGACCTCAGCCTTCTCGTCCGGGAACTCAGGTCCATCAGGGAAATAGACGAGATAGCGCTTACGACAAACGGCATATATCTATCCGAATACGCGCGCGAGTTGAAAGAAGCTGGGCTGGACAGGGTCAACGTCAGCCTGGACAGCCTCGTTGAAGATAAATTTGAAAAGATAACGCGCGGCGGAAAGCTGGCATCTG
This sequence comes from Candidatus Omnitrophota bacterium, assembly GCA_030695925.1. Lineage (GTDB taxonomy): Bacteria > Omnitrophota > Gorgyraeia > Pluralincolimonadales > Pluralincolimonadaceae > JAGUXU01. The sequence continues at coordinate 3,872 of JAUYOH010000055.1, read as the reverse complement.
TCCTGAAAGGGATAGACGCTCTGTTCGCGGCCCGACTTGCCCCGGTCAGGATAAATACGGTATTGCTGAAGGGATTCAATGATGACGAAATAATGTCCTTCGCACAGCTGACAAGGACCGATCCGATAGACGCGAGGTTCATAGAGCATATGCCGACCCGTCTGGGTCATGGCGCTTGCGGCGATGACCAATTCTTCAGCGCGCGTGAAGCGAAAGAGATCTGCGGCAGGCTGGGCAGGCTCATCCCGGTCGATCGCGGCAGCCGGTCTACGGCAAGGGCATATAGGATAGACGGTTTTTATGGCACGGTCGGGTTCATATCACCGATAACCGAACCCTTTTGCCGCTCATGCGATAAGTTGAGGCTCACCTCAGACGGTGTTTTGAAGAGCTGCCTTCACTTGCCGCATGGGATAGACATCAAGGAAGCTATGCGCGGCGGCGCGACAGATGAAGATCTCGGCCGGCTGATCGAGAAAGCCGTGGCGTCAAAGCCGCGTGCCCACAATTTATTAACCATGCCTCTAGGGCGCAATTCCGAGAATTTTAGTATGTGCCAAATAGGCGGATAGATAGAAATGTGACTCAAAGGGAGACACAGCAGGATGAATATGATAGACGTAGGAGGCAAGGACGTAACTTTAAGGGAGGCTATAGTAGAGGGGATGATTATTCTTAAGCCGGAAGTGCTTAAGGCAATAAAAAGAGGCGATATCCCAAAAGGCAATGTATTGGAAGCCGCTAAACTGGCGGGTATACTCGCCGCGAAAAAAACATCCGGCCTCCTTCCGCTATGTCACCCTATACGCATAGATTATGCGGGCATAGAATTTTCTCTCGCTAAAGACAGGGTAAGGATCAAAACAACAGTGCGTGGGATAGCGAAAACGGGAGTTGAGATGGAGGCATTCACCGCCACGGCTGTAGCCGCGCTCACAATTTATGATATGTGCAAAGCTCTGGATAGGGAAGCGGAGATTTCAATGATACGGCTCATCAAAAAGACCGGAGGGAAGAGCGGCGCGTACTTTAGAAAAAGATAATTATGGGTGTTATCAAAGCGGTCTCGATATTCAATACAAAAGGTTCATAAATGTCATTAAAGGCGGAAGACATGTATTCAATAGTCGTATTGACTATAAGCGATAAATGTTCTAAGGGCCAGAGAGAAGATAAGAGCGGAAAGATCGCTCAGGACCTTGCCAGGACTATTCCGGGTGAGGTTGTAAAGTATGAGGTTATTCCGGACGAGCCGGCCATGATCAAAGGAAAGCTCGTCAGCTATTGCGATGATCTGAAGGTCGACCTGATACTTACTACGGGGGGCACGGGTTTTACGGCCAGAGATGTCACCCCCGAGGCGACGAGGGAAGTTATAGAAAAAGAGGTGCCCGGCATACCCGAGGCGATGCGCATGAGGGGCTTACAGTCCACCGAGAGGGCCATGCTGTCACGAGGTATTGCCGGGATAAGGAAAAAAACATTGATAGTCAATCTACCGGGCAGCTCACGAGGAGTAAAAGAGTCACTCGAAGCTATTCTATCAGCTCTGCCGCACGGTTTAGATATGATCGCGGAAAGGGAACATTAGATGTTATTGGATTTAATCCGCGAAAGGCGCAGCGTTCGCAGATACATCGATCGGATGATACCGAAAGAAGATCTCGAAAAGTGCGTTGAGGCCGCGAGACTCGCGCCGTCCGCTTGTAACGGGCAACCGTGGAAGTTCATAGTCGTAGATGACCCGGCGCTAAAGAATGAGCTGTGTGAAAAGGCGTTTAGCGGGATCTACTCGATGAATAAATTTGCTAAGGGTTCAGCCGCGCTCATGGTTGTAGTGTCGGAAAAGGAAAAATTCATAAGAGCGGCGGGCGGCCAGATAAGAGGAACGAATTATTGCTTATTGGATATAGGCATAGCCTGTGAGCATTTGATACTTCAGGCCACTGAACTCGGCATAGGAAGCTGTTGGATAGGATGGTTTGATGAAAGGGCGCTAAAGAGAGTATTGGCCGTTCCGAAAAACAGAAAGATAGATATTATAGTATCATTGGGCTATCCCGAAGAAGATGCCATGACAAGACTTTCTCCTTCAAGGAAGCCTCCCGATGAGATAAGAGCGTTTAATGTTTATAAGTAATCCTAAAATTTTCTATGAAAAATTTTGGGATTTCGTATCGCTAAACAAATCCCGGATTTTTCCTTATAAAAATCTGGGATAAGGAAGAATAGATATGATATTGGCGCGACTTTTTATTTCTTTTCTCAAGATAGGATTGCTCGCAGTAGGCGGAGCCTACTCTTTTCTTCCTCTTTTGGAAAAGGAGATCGTAGAGAAATATCACTGGTTAGCAAAGGATGAATTTCTCGATGTCATGGCCACTGTGAAGATATTTCCCGGCGCTATATCCATAAAATACGCCACGTATACCGGCTACAAGCTTTCCGGTATCCTTGGCGCTATAGCCGCGAATCTCGGTAATTTGGCAGGGCCGGCCATATTGATAATCTTCGCCGCCGGCTTATACGATAAATATAAAAATTTACCGATCGTTACGGGCGCGTTTAAAATGGTTGAATTGGCAATCTTTTCGATGTTAATCGCGCTTGCGTTTCAGTTGATAGACATCGGCCAATTAGTGCATCCTAAGAACCTGCTGGTTGTAGTTCTCTCCTTTATCCTCTTTGCATTCACAAAGGTGAACCCTGCCTTAATTCTTATAGGCGCAGCCGTGCTGGGAGCGTTATAAGAATGGATCGCGACCTTACGATATTAGAACATCTTGATGAGCTGCGCAAACGGATCATCATAGCATTGATCTCGCTCTTGGTCACAACCGTATTAAGCTTACCGTTTGCGGGTAACGTGTTGCGAATTTTGAAGCTGCCCGCGGCCGGGGTTTTGGGTAAACTGGTAGTTTTCAAACCGCAGGACGCTTTTATGATATACATGAGGATCAGCTTCCTGGCCGGGTTCGTACTCGCCTTACCGGTTATCCTGTATCAATTATGGGCCTTCTTTGCCCCAGCCATAGAAAAACGATTTAAAAAATATTTAGTATACTTCATAATATCCGGCTCCGCTGCTTTTGCGTTCGGTTGCGCGTTCAGTTATTACATTTTACTGCCAAAGGCTCTGACTTTCCTGCTCAGCTTCGGCGTAGATGAGCTTGAGCCCGTCATTGCCGCCGACTCTTATATTTCATTCGTGATTGGTTTAATTTTTTGCTGCGGTTTTATATTTCAAATGCCGATATTCAGTTTTATTCTGACCAAAGTTGGTTTGATAAATGCCGGAGGCTTGAGGAAGAAATTCGGCATTGCCGTAGTCGCTGTATTCGTCGTTGCCGCCGTTATTACACCAACAACCGACGTCTTCAATATGATGGCCCTCGCCATACCTATGTTGTTTCTTTACGAAATAAGTATCTGGGTGTCGGCCGTGACGGGGCGCTTACGCTATTAAAAATGGTCTGACCCTTTTTTGTCTCGCCAATATGCCTATCAACCTATCCGGTATGGTAAAAGAAGTAATATGAGCTGTGCGTGGAGGTCTTACGCCGGCTAAATAAAACAGAGGTACTAAAAGATCTCATCCTTGTGGGTAGTTGACGCATACCATTCTACGGAGAAGGACGATGTCAGAAAATATTGCACATGAAGAACGCAGCTTAAGTTTTTTTGAGAAGTATCTAACGCTGTGGGTTTTTATATGCATTGTGTTGGGTATATGGATCGGCAAAGTTGCTCCGGACGCGGCAAAGCTTCTTGATGGTATGGCTATCTATGTGAACGAAGCGCCGGTCGTTTCAATACCAATTGCAATTTGCCTGTTTTTCATGATGTACCCCATAATGGTAAAGATTGATTTT
>JAUYOH010000125.1 GCA_030695925.1 Candidatus Omnitrophota bacterium | reverse complement strand
TCTCTACTGATCCGGCGCATTCACTCTCGGATAGCTTAGGCCAGAAGATCGGAGACGAGGTAAAAGAGGTACGGGGAGTAAATAAATTAAGCGCCCTGGAAGTAAACGCCCAAATTGCTCTTTCACAATTTAAGATAAAATACGAGAGTCAAATAAAGAAGATCTTTGACACCTCTACTTATTTAGACCAGGATGATATCGATGCTTTCTTTTCTTTGCCTATTCCTGGCATAGATGAGGTGATGGGTTTTAAGGCCATCGTGGACCTGATAGATGAGGCAAAGTTTGATAAGTATATTGTAGATACGGCGCCTACCGGCCACGCATTGAGGCTTTTAGCCTTGCCGCAGCTCTTAGATGAATGGATCAAGGTTTTAGCCAGGATGCGCTGGAAATATAGGTATATGGTAGAGAGTTTTTCCGGCAAGTATAATCCTGACGAAGGCGATGATTTCCTGGTGGAGATGAAGAGGACGGTAAAAAAGATAGAAGGAATGCTTAAAGACCGGAAAAGATGTGAGTTTGTGGCAGTTACTATCCCGGAAGATATGGCGATTTTAGAGACGGAGAGATTAGTAAGCGATTTAAATAATTATGGGATAAAGGTAAAGCAGTTACTGGTGAACAATGTTCTCGAGTCGAGGGATTGTCAGTTTTGCCGGGAAAGAAGTAATGCCCAGGAAGAATATATAGGCAAGATAAAAAACAAGTTCAGCAATTTAAAGACTACTATTTTACCATTGCAGGCTATCGAAGTTAAAGGTATTGAGACGTTAGATAAATTTTCCCGCCTATTGTTTTCGTGACAGGCGGGATCCCGCCAAAGGCGGGGACCGGGAGATTATTTAGATGATGGCTAAAAAAGACGATAAGGGTCTAATATTGAAAGTGAAAGAGGCCCTGTCAAAAGATGTGGGCAGGGTAATCGCCCGGATCGACCCAGAGGATTTAAAAGTATTAGGGGTAGAAGTAGGCGAGATCGTTGAGATTGAAGGAAAGAGAAAGACCGCAGCGAAATTGATGCCCTGTTATGCTGATGAGAGAGGAAAGAAGATCATTCAGATAGATGGAATAGCCAGGGATAACGCGGATATTGGATTGGACGATAAGGTGAAGGTCCGCAAGGTTGATAGTAAGTCCGCCAATAAGATTACACTCTCTTCCCTGACAGTATCCACCGCGCATCAGGGAGATCAAGATACCAAATATATCGGGTCACTTGTCGCGGGACTGCCGGTTATGAAAGGCGATAAGATCAGGGCTACTCTCTTTGGGACCAGGGCGTGTGATTTTAAAGTAGAGGATACCATCCCCAGCGGAGTGGTCGTAATAGGTTCTTCTACTCTGATAAGGATGGAGACGAGAGGGAAAGGATCGGATGATAAAGAAGCGGCGGAAGGCAAGCATGCTAAAATCTCCTACGAAGATATCGGCGGCCTGGGCACCCAGATCCAAAGGATCAGAGAGATGGTCGAGCTTCCCTTAAGATTTCCTGAAGTATTTGAGAGGCTGGGGATCCAGCCACCCAAAGGCGTCTTTTTTTACGGGCCGCCGGGCTGCGGGAAGACATTGATCGCCCGCGCGGTAGCCAATGAGACCGACGCCTACTTTATCAGTATGAGCGGACCTGAGTGTATGGGAAAATTCTACGGTGAAGCGGAACAGCGGCTTCGCTCGCTATTTGAAGACGCTAAGGCTCATGCCCCGGCAATAATCTTTATAGACGAGATCGAATCGATTGCTCCAAAAAGAGAAGATATGGGCGCGGAGAAGCAGGTTGAGCGTAGAGTGGTGGCTCAGCTTCTCTCTTTGATGGATGGATTGGAGTCGAGGGGGCAGGTTATTGTTATGGCGGCGACAAACGTGCCTAATTTAATAGACCCCGCCCTGAGGCGGCCGGGCCGGTTTGACAGGGAAATGTCCATCCCCATTCCTGATAAAAACGGGAGATTAGAGATACTTCAGATCCACACCCGAGGTATGCCATTAGCGGAAGGCGTAAGCATTGAGAAATTAGCTGAGATCACCCATGGATATGTAGGCGCGGATTTAGAGGCGCTGGCGCGGGAAGCGGCGATGAGCGCTTTAAGAAAGATCCTGCCCAAGATAGACTTTGAAATGGCGGAAATTCCCTATGAGACGCTGATGAAACTGGAAGTGGGCATGAATAATTTCTTAGAGGCGATGAAAGAGATTGAGCCATCGGCAATCAGAGAGGTTTTTGTGGAAGTGCCGGATGTCAGATGGAGCGATGTAGGAGGCCTTGAAGATATAAAAAAGAGACTGATGGAGACCGTGGAATGGCCGCTTAAGTATGCCGAACTTTTTAAGAAAGCCGATACTAATCCACCCAAAGGGATTTTGCTTTATGGCCCTCCGGGCACAGGAAAGACCTTATTGGCTAAGGCAGTGGCCAGTGAGAGCGGGGTAAACTTCATCTCTATCAAAGGGCCGCAGTTGGTCTCTAAGTACGTCGGCGAGAGCGAAAAAGGGATCCGCGAGATATTCCGTAAAGCAAAACAGGCATCGCCCTGCATACTATTTTTTGATGAGATGGATTCTATAGTTCCTCTCAGGAGCGGTGGAGATGCCTCCCATGTATCTGAGCGGGTTATCAGCCAATTCCTGACCGAAATGGATGGAATAGAGGAGCTTAAAGGCGTGCTTATCCTTGGGGCTACCAATAGACTGGATCTCGTTGACAAGGCAGTATTGCGGCCGGGAAGGTTCGACCTGCTTTTAGAGCTCCCTCTCCCTGATGAGAAAACAAGGCTGGAAATCTATAAGATACATACTAAAGGAAAGCCTTTAGACAGCGACGTTGATCTTAAGGAATTGGTGAAGGAAGCGGATAAATTTACCGGCGCGGATATAGAATCAGTAGTAAGAAGCGCTTCGATCCTTGCAATGAGGGATTTTTTGGATAAAGAAAAAGGCAAGATCAGCGAAGAGAAGTTAAAAGGTTTTACCATAAAGAAAAGATTCTTTGATGAAGCTGTAAAAATAATAAAAAGAAGGGAGACTTAAATATGTTAAAAATCGTAAAGGGCTTAGTGGATAGCGTTAAGAAGTTATTTGGCGGAATCTTCAAGAAAAAAGCGAAACCGCCGGAACAGAAATAGTTCGATAAATATTGTAGAAAGAAAAGGAATGTATATTTACGGAGTGTTGAACTCTGACAAAGAGCTCTTCTTTGGACCTCATGGCGTTACTGCTTGCGAAGAGGTCTATACTATTTCCTGTCAGGATATCTCGGCGGTAGTGAGCGATTCTGAAATGGTCGATTATACGCATATGCGTAAAGATAGGCTGGCTATGCTGTTGGTCAGGCATCAAAAGGCCATAGAAAAGATCATGGACTTAGGCCATACAATCATTCCTATGAGATTAGGGACCTTTGCCAAAGATATAGAAGAGGTTAGGTGCGTATTGGCGTGCGGCCATTCTATAATCAAAGATGTTTTTAATAAAATATCAAATACGATAGAGATTGATATTACAGCCACTTTGGACGATTTTAATGCGGCTCTTAAAGAGGCCGGCGAAGATGAAGAGATTAAGGAATTTAAGGAGAGACTCTTAGCCTCACCCGGAGGCGTAACTGTGGATGATCAGGTGAAGATAGGGCTTATGGTTAAAGATGCGCTGGACAGGATCAGAGAAGGGTATTCTAAGAAAATACAAGCTGCCCTCAAAAGCGTAAGCCATGATTTCAAGGCCCACGAGCTTATGGATGACAAGATGGCCGCTAATATAGCTTTTTTAATCAATAAGGCCAGGCATAAAGACTTTGAGATGAAGGTAGAAGAATTAAATGCTGAGTTTAATGAGAAGTTGAATTTCAGATGCGTCGGCCCCCTTCCGCCCTATAGTTTTTATACGCTTGAGATAAAAACGCTAAATTATGAAGAGGTAGATTGGGCGAAGAAAAGGCTTGGGATTTTAAACGACATTACAAGTAAGAATGAGCTCAAGAAAGCCTATCAGAGGCAGGCGGTTTCTACCCATCCGGATAGAAACCCGAATATGCCATACGCTGAAAAAGAATTTGATGAGGTGAATAGGGCCTATAAGATACTCACTGACTACTGTGCTGCCAACGAGCAGACAAACCAAAAAGAGAACGCGATATTAGTGAAGGTGAGAGAATGATGATAGAAAAAGAAGGAAAGTATATCTATTGCATTATCGCTACATCCCAGGAAAGGAATTTTGGCCCCATAGGGATCGGCGGAAGAGGTGACGATGTCCTAACCATCGGCTATGAGGATCTAAGCATGGTCGT
>JAUYOH010000046.1 GCA_030695925.1 Candidatus Omnitrophota bacterium | reverse complement strand
CCATACGTCTCTACCACCATTCGACGAATAAAGAGCTTCTCAAAGATGGATACGAGAGATACGGTTTTATGTACCTTATGGGCGACTTTCTCGGGATGTATGCGACAGGCTCGGGAGCCCAGTGGTATAGCGGCACGGATTATGCGAATCCTGACCAGCAGAAGAAGATGATGGAAAGCGTAAAACAGATGGTAACGGAATATAAAGATGAGCCGTATGTCCTAATGTGGGTCTTGGGGAACGAGAATAACTACGGCTTTCCCGGCACACCGGGGATAGAACCGGGTATGGGCTGCAGGGCGAAGCTCCAGCCAGAGGCATATTATAGATTCGTAAATGAAGTCGCCAAGATGATAAAGTCTCTTGACCCTAACCACCCGGTCGCCATATGTAACGGCGAGGTAAACTACCTGAATTATTTCGCCAAATATGCGCCGGAAGTCGATGTTTTTGGGACAAATTCTTACCGCGGCCCACACGGTTTTGGAAGGAGCTTATGGGAGGATGTCAAAGATGTAGTCGATAGGCCGGTCCTGATAACGGAATACGGCTGTCCTTCTTATATAGCTGGAAATCAGGAGAAGGCAGAAGAGTTACAGGCGGAATACCATGAGGGCAATTGGAAGGACATAGAGTATAATCTGGCGGGCTCTGGGATGGGCAACGCTTTGGGCGGGGTTTGTTTTGAGTGGGTCGATGAATGGTGGAAGGCAGGCCCTCCCCCGCAATTGGACCCCGCAAAGCAGGAATTCGAAGGATGGGATTTTAAGGCGCAGAAGAAGATCCCCGGAAATTTCCGCGGGCCGTTCCCGGACGGATGGTTGCATGAGGAATATCTGGGGGTAACCAGTCAGGGAGATGGTTCAAATAGTCCGTTATTAAGGCAGATTAAAAGGTCTTATCTGTGGTATAAAGAGAATTGGACAAGATAAAGGAAGGGGGTGTTGTGTATAGGGCAGAGTACAATGGATTAAGTCGATTAATGATAACAATAAAACAGGAGGTTAAGAGATGAAAAAGTTGATAGCTATTGCAGTTGCTTTGGGTGTCTTTGCCGGCGTCGCAAACGTTTTGTACGCCGAGTTTAAGAGGTTTAACGTCTATACGGATAAGGCGGCACGGGACAATCATTATATAGCTTCCGGATGGATGGGTGATTACGGAGACCTAAAGTTAGACCTTTCCTGTAAAGACGCTCCGCATTCAGGCGCGACCTGCATAAAAGTTACCTATTCCGGTGAGCAAAAACAGGGCGCGGGGTGGACCGGCATATATTGGCAGAATCCCGCGAATAACTGGGGGACAAAGCTGGGCGGTTATGATTTAAGCGGCGCCTCGAAACTCGTCTTCCGGGTAAAAGGAGCTAAAGGCGGCGAGATACTCTCAGAGGTTAAGATCGGCGGCATCACCGGCGAGTATTCCGACTCGGATTCAGCCTCTATAGGGCCGATAACATTGACGAAGGAGTGGAAAGAATATAAAATAGACCTAAAAGGAAAAGACCTGTCGTATGTCTCAGGCGGATTCTGCTTCTCGGCGAGCGCGGCGGATAATCCTGAGGGATTCACGATCTATTTCGACGACATCTATTATGAATAAGATGGAGAAAAAGTCCAATAAGAGGGTTCTTGTTGTAATTTTGCTGCTCATCCTATTACTGGGCCTGTTTGTCGGCGGGTGTCTTTTGATGAAGAGCGTCTTCGCGCCGAAGATAGCGAAGGTCTCGGTCAATAGGTTGCCAAACGGGCATTTCCAACTCTTGGTGGGGAAAGAGCCCTATCTTATAAAAGGCGTCTGTTATCAGCCGATCGCCGTGGGACAGGATTATGGTTATAATTTCTGGGGTGATGCGGCAAAGCCGTGGCTGGTGGACGGCAAACTTATGAAAGAGATGGGCGTCAATACCGTGCGCTTTTATCAACCGGGGAAAAATCCGCAGGAAGTAAAACAGCTGATAGGAGATCTCTACAAGGAATTTAAGATACGCACGATAATGGGGCATACCCTCGGCATATACGATTTTCCTCCGCCGAACTACGCCGATGAAAGTTACCGCCTACAGATGAAAGAAGAAGTGTTGAGTATGGTCAGGGAATATAAGGATGAGCCCGGTATCCTCCTTTGGCTTTTAGGCAACGAGAATAATTATAGCCTTGATGAACAAACAGTGCGGATATATTATTCTTTCGTGAACGATATTGCCAAAGAGATACACAGGATAGACCCAAATCACCCCGTCGTGATGGGAAACGGCGAGACCTTCTTCCTTGAGATCGCCAAAGAGGCGGCGCCCGAGGTTGATATCTTGGGCGGGATCTTTTACCGCGGGATAAGTTTCGGCAACGTTTGGCAGCAGATCCAGGACAAATTCGGAAAGCCGGTTGTCCTGATAGAATTTGGCTGCGACAGATACAACGCGCTCACGAAGAAAGAGGACGAGGATATGCAGGCGAAGTTTCTGGAGTCGCAGTGGAAAGAGATTATCCGTAATACCTGCGGTATGACCGGCAAAGGCATCGTCCTCGGCGGATGCATATTTGAATGGAGCGATGAATGGTGGAAACACGATTCCGCCAACCCTGCGAGCTGGTTCGTACAGGACGAGGAAGCGGGATGGTCTAACGGCGCGTATTATTTTGACATAGAAGTCGAAGGGCATATGAATATGAACGAGGAATGGTACGGCGTCGTCGGATTAAGCCCCGAGAAAGAGAAAGGCGTAAATAAAAGGATACCTAAAAAAGCATATTATGTGTTAAAATCTCTTTGGGCCAAGAGCCCTCAGGATATCGTCCAGGCCCAGAGAGGAATAAAGATCAATCAGTGAATGAGGTCAAGTATAGACTCGCCGAGTCGGGCGAGTTTATCATAGAGAATTTCAATAAGGCGAAAGCGTTCTCAAGTTTTTTCCCGGGGATAGCCGGATTAGACGGTATCCCGCTGTGGGGTTTCTATGTCAACAGAGGGCAATGCGTAAGCAGTTTCGGGACAAAAGACAAAGACGGCGCTATCCTTGAATTCCTTCCGGCAAACCAGGCCTATACCTTAACGCCTCTCAAAGGATTCCGGACATTTTTAAAAGTTAAAAAGGGCGGCAGAACCATATTCCATGAGCCCTTTAGAGATGCGGACAGCGAGACCGCCCGGCATACCTCAACTAAGATGATAATAAGCCCTTCCAAGCTTGAAATAGAAGAGACAAACCGCTATCTGGGTATCGCCGTAAACGTATCGTATATAACGATACCAAATGAACCCTTCGCGGCATTGGCAAGGAGGGTCTCATTAACGAACATCTCAAAGAAAAAGATCGATATTGAGATTATAGACGGCCTTCCCCAGATAATCTCATTCGGCATCACCGAGGATCTTCATAAACTTATGAGCCGTACTATGGAAGCATGGGTAAAAGTCTCTAATCTGGAGAATAAAGCCCCGTTTTACGCCCTCAAAGTCAAACCTAACGATACGCCGGAACTGGAATACGTAGAGCGCGGCAATTTTTATCTTGCCTGCGAGATGGGCAAAAGGGCCGGCAGGGTGTTGAAGCCCATTGTCGACCCCGATATAGTATTCGGCGCCGACGGCGATATATCTTATCCGAGGGTTTTTGCGGAAAGCAAGGTTTTTGCTCCCGATGGATATCAGAAGACCGAATGCAGGACGCCCTCGGCTTTTGCGCATACCAAGTTCGGCCTTGCCTCCGGCGAAACCAGAGAGATCATCTCGATAACAGGCAACATTAAAGATATTAAAGAGTTAAATAGGAGCATTTCTAAGATAAAAGATAAGGCCTATTTTGAGAAGAAGCTTTCCGAGAACGAGGATATCATAAAAGGGCTTCAGGACACTGTTTTTACGAAAAGTTCCAGCAACGAATTCGATCACTACTGCCGCCAGACATTTTTGGATAACCTCTTACGGGGAGGATTTCCCGTCACCATAGATACTCCTTCGGGTCCGTTTGTGTTTTACGCCTACGCGCGCAAGCACGGCGACCTTGAAAGGGACTACAATTCTTTTTTATTGCAACCGTCATATTATTCTCAGGGAAACGGCGCATACCGCGACATAAACCAGAACAGGAGAAACGATGTCCTTTTTAACCCCGGCCTCAAATACGATAATATATCGACTTTTATAAACGCCATACAGCCCGACGGCTTTAACCCTCACCAGATCGAGGGGATAAGCCTTTCGTTAAAGAGCGGCAGCTCGATAAATGCCGTAAAGAAGGTAAGAGAATTTTTAAAGGAGCCATTTACGCCTGGCAGTCTTATATCTTTCTTGGAGGCGGGAAGGATTATGTCCAAGAAGGCAGCGAGAGAGTTTTTAAAAGATGTATTAGCCATTAGCATAAAATCTGATCTCGCAAGGCCCGGCGAAGGGTATTGGGTAGACCATTGGACTTATAACTTAGACCTTCTCGAGACTTATCTTTTGTGTTATCCGGAAAATCTTAAGGAATTGCTTCTTGGGAAACGGGACTTCACTTTTTATGACACATATCTTCGGGTAAACCCGCGGGATGAGAAATATGTCTATGTGGACGGAAGGATCCGCCAGTTCGGCGCGGTATCAGAGGACAGAGAAAAGAAGCGCCTGATAGAAAAAAGAGAATCACAACCTTACAAAGTCAGGATAAAGAACGGCAGAGGGGGAATTTATGAGACCTCCCTTTTTGTAAAGCTCGCCTGTGTTTTAACCAACAAGATATCGTCTTTAGATTCCTTCGGCATAGGGATAGAGATGGAGGCTGGCAAGCCCGGCTGGTGCGATTCTCTTAACAATTTACCGGGCATATTCGGCTCTTCCGTCGCCGAGACATTTGAATTAAAGAGATTGATACTGTTCCTAAAGTCGTCTTTGGACAAGCTGGGGATAGATGCCGACTACAAGATAGCGTTTCCGTACGAATTGGCGGATTTTCTGATTGAGTTGGATAAACTTTTGGCCAAGACTGATAATTTTAAGTACTGGGATGTTTCTTCCGCGGCCAAGGAGCGTTATAGAAAGAAAGTCTGGTCCGGTTTTAGCGGAAAAGAGAAACATCTTTTGATAGGCGCAATCAAAAATATACTGGACAAAGCCCTCCGTAAGGTAGAGAGGGGATTAAGAGCGGCGGAAGATAAAAAAACAGGCCTTCCTTACACCTATTTCATAAATGAGGTCAAAAAATACAGGTTCATTTATGAAAGAGGAAAGCATAAATTAAATAAAGACGGACTTCCTCTTGTGAAGGCGCTATCGTTTGGTCATAAGCCCGTATCCTTCTTCCTGGAGGGGCCGATGCACGCGATGAGAGTCTTGGAGGCCGGCAAAAAGGCGGAATCGTTGTATAAGGCCGTAAAGAAAAGCGAACTCTTTGACAGGGGCCTTAAGATGTACAAGGTCAACGCGCCGCTTAAGGGCATGCCTTTTGAATTAGGGCGTTCCACCATCTTTACGCCCGGCTGGCTTGAGAACGAATCGATATGGCTTCATATGGAATATAAATATATGCTCGAGGTCTTAAAGAAAGGGCTCTATAAAGAGTTCTTTTCTGACCTGAAGAATTGTCTGGTCGCGTTTCAGGACCCGGCGCGCTACGGCAGGAGCATCCTCGAGAACTCCTCTTTTATAGCCAGCAGCGCCTATCCGGACAAATCGATCCGCGGAAACGGCTTTGTTGCGCGACTGACCGGCTCCACGACCGAATTCCTTAGTATGTGGTTACTGATGTGCCTCGGGAAAGAGCTTTTTAGGGTATCTCGAGGAAAATTATATTTTGAGCTAAAACCGATACTGCCACGCTGGCTTTTTACCGCCAAAGATACCTTCATTTTTTGCCTTCTCGGGAAGACTCTCGTCGTATATCATAATCCGAAGAAACTTGATACCTTCGGAGACAGAGCCGTAAGGCCGGTGGCGATAGAATTAAAGAGGAAAGGCGATAGCGATATTAAGTTCACAGGCAGCCGCATACCTTCGCCTTTTGCCGAAAGGGTCAGGCAGGGCTATTACGACAGGATAGACGTCAATTTATCATAATGCCGCAGTTTATTAATCCCTCAGGTGCGCGTCCGCGTATTGCGCTATCATCTCGGCTACTTTCGTAGGCGGGATAACCGAGAAGTAATGGTCGACTATGCAGTGCGCGATCTCGTGCGCCATGACATTCGCGGACATCTTGGCCTCGCTCGCGAAAAGGGTATTTATCTTAAAGATGTAATAGGCGATAAACTTATTCTCTTGGTCGAATATCTCCATATAGATCTTGTCTAAATCCCCTTGGTCTCGGTATATCCGCACGTTAAGATGCAGGTTCGCCGGCCGCATATCCAAAAGTTCCTGCACCTTGTAGAAGATAAGGTCAAATTTATAAGCGACTCTTTCTTTTGCGCTCTCGCCCGGCTGCGGCGGTTTTTCCAGAAGCCCGTAATCGATTTTATAAGTATCAAGCCTGTGATTTACCGCGTCGATATCCACGTCATACCTGAAATATAAGGTACAGAAGATACTTTTTGTTATCGTCCATCCTTCATCTGAGATGAGCTCTGCCGGAGGGATGCCGTCAGTCACATTCGCGTGAGCCGCCGACATACATAACGTAAAAGCGAAGAAGATCGCGATCGATGAGATCTTAAAGAATGAGAAAATATGCTTTATTTGTTCGGCCTTTTTTCGTATCGGTTTTACTATTCGATCCGCCTCATCTTCTGACGCGCCCTTCGCCCGTAATCCCGCTTTAACATCATTTATGTCGTCTTCCAGCTCATTTAATTTAGCTTGCGAGACGGAGATGGGGTTCCTCAAGTTTCTTAATAGGCTGTTTATGATCGCGGCAAGGGTCTTGAATTCATCTTTTTTTCTCAGGTGAATGTCTTTTGTCAGGTTGCCCTTTGCGATCTCAGTCAGGTCAGTCTCAAGCCGATGGAGGGGCCCCGCGATGCGGTGCGTTATAATAAGAAAGACGATAATAGTGGCAATAGCGACGAGGATTATCGCTACGAAACTGCTTAAGATGAGAGTAGGAAGTATGAAATCCGCGGTACTCTTTACCGTCAGGCGCAGGTTCTCGAAGCTCGTCGTGGTGGTCTTCTCGCTCAAAAGATATACCAGAGCGATCATGATGGCGCAGGCGAGAACGAGAAGAAGACAGAACTTCAGGATGAAATCTGTCTGTAGCCTCCTTTTTATAAGGTAGTTCTTTATGCTTCTTCTGTTTCTTGAATCGGCCCCGTTCATTTTAGCTCTATTTTTTCGAGTGCTTCCTTGTTTATCTTAACCTTTACATTTTTCTCAAGGCTGTCGACCCACTCCTGCATCATCTGCGAGGCTTTCTTATGCTTCTCTTCCTCGGTGCCCTTCAGTGAAGAGAGTATCTCTTTTGATTTTTTATCCAAGAGCGAGCGCAAAAGGCTTTGTTCCCAGAAACGCTGCACCATCTTCAGGAACTCGGGTTTTTTGTCCAGACCCTGACGCTGGGCTTCCATGAGCATGATCTTTTTTTTGATTAGGTCGCCAAGCATCTCTTCTTTAGTAACGGTCTTGCGGTAAGCGGGGTGATATAATTCCGCCTCGGAGACAAGGTCTTCTTTATATATGGAATAATTGCCGATTGTAGCGAGGACTTCTTTTGCGGGCCTTTCCTTTGCGCAACCGGCGAGGGCTGTCAGGATAACGGCAATGACGACCAGATGCGAGATTGTTTTCATATCTTGTTATTATAAGTGCTTTACTTATATTTTTCAATATGATAATTTATTAATATGAAAATAAGAGCGGTCCTGACCTTAGTTTCTCTTGTGTCTATCCTGATTCCCGGGCTTCTTTTCGCGGAATATAACCCTGTTACCGGAAAGGAAGATCTGCTTATAATCTCGACAGAGCAAGAAATCAGCATGGGTGCCTCAATCGCCAAGCAGATCGAGAGGGTTTATAAGCCCGTGGAAGATAAGTATATGCAGGAGCGCGTCGAGTTAATAGGCAATAGGCTTGTCCAATTTTGCGACAGGAAGGAGCTTATTTACCATTTTAAGGCCTTAGATGTAGACGATATAAACGCCGTCTCTCTTCCCGGCGGCTGGGTATATGTATTTAAGGGCCTGATCGAAAAGAGCAAGAACGACGATGAACTGGCCGGTGTAATCGCCCATGAAATCGGCCACATCGCCGCCCGCCATTCGGTAAAGAGGTTCCAGACCGGCATGCTGGCCAATATCGCGATGATATTGGTGGCAACAACCCAAAGCGGCCGGACCACCGCAGGGACTGATCTGGCTATAAATTCGCTTATGACGGCCTATTCGAGAGGGGATGAGTTCGAGGCGGACAGGCGCGCTGTCAGGTACACCAAGGCCGCCGGCTACGACCCCAACGCTATAATCTCATTCATGAAGACGATGAAGGAAGTCAATAAAGACAAGATAAGGCCGTATTCCTATTTTCGCACCCACCCTTATGAAGGCGAAAGGGTGGGGGTCGTGACAAGAGAGATCAAAGGAACAGGTGATTTCAACAGTTGGATTAACCGCCCAATAGATAAAGAAGAGTAGGCAAGCCGCATTTACTATTGCAAAACCCTCCTAAACTTGCTAAAATTAATAAAGCAAAAGGAGGATTTTTTATGCGTTGTGACACCTGCGGTCGCGAGGTGCCCGAGGTAAAGAGGGTGGTCGTGGCACCCGGCTACGACAGGACATTGGCCAAGCCGATTTACAATTGCCCGGAATGCTACGAGAAGAAAGAGAAGGCCAAGAAGTATGGTACCCCCGAGACCCAAGACAAGAAATAATCAAAATGCCACAGAATAAGATAAAAGTGCTGGATAACGGATATGTCGCGCTTGTCGATTGCATGGGCATGGACAAAGCGGTGATCGAGGCGGCGCGCCGGTGTTATATGAGCGAGCCGCAGGGCGAGGATGCGGCCGCGGCCGCAGACGCGAAACTTGTACGCCACCTAATATTAAAAGACCACGGTACGCCTTTTGAGCACGCGTATTTCAGGTTTGATGTCAAGTGCCCCATCTTCGTCGCGCGCCAGTGGATCCGCCACAGGATAGGCACATATAACGAGATGTCCCTTCGGTATTGCCTTGCCAAGAGGGATTATTATACGCCCTCCAGCCTGACAGGAGAGGCGCTGGAAAAATATAAGAAATCCGTTAATGAAGCCTTCGATACCTATGAGACTCTAGTCGCGTCCGGCATAAAAAGAGAACAAGCGCGCGGTGTGCTGCCATTATCGCTTTACACGCTTTATTACTGGACGGTAAATGCCCGTTCCCTGATGAATTTCCTGAAGCTGCGCCTGGACAAGGCCGCGCAGGCAGAGATACGCGAATACGCCGAGGCGCTCCTTGAGATATTTAAGGAGAAGATGCCTGTCACCGCGAAGGCCTTTGAAGAGAAGATGAAGCCCAAAGAATAATCATGGATTTTGCTGAACACCCTTCGCTTTCCTCGGACGAGTTAGTTCAAAATTGCATAAAGAAAGATAAACGCGCTTGGGATATTTTCGTTGAGCGTTATTCTAAAGTCGTATTTTGGGCGATAAGGAATCGCTTAAAAAGATTCGGATATAATTTTGACGAGGGCGACATAGAGGACATCCATCAGGATGTCTTTATCTCTTTATGGTCCGATAACAAACTTGCGCAGATTAAGGATAAAGATAGAGTCGCGGGATGGCTGGCTATGGTCGCCGGAAACGCCGCGATAGATTATTTTAAGAAGATGAAGCGGCAGTCTCCGCCAAACTCCTTATCCATATACGAAGAGATATATAAAAGCGGGGATGGCGGGGATAAGACATTAGAAGATGTTTTACCGTCGCAGGATGCGGGCCCCGGGAAGCGGGCGCATTTAAATGATATATTTGAATTAGTAAATTCGGCGATCGACTCGCTTAAGCCGAAGGAGAAGATAGTCGTCAGGCTTAATCTCCTTCACGGGATGAAGCATCGCGATATCGCCGAGGCCCTTAAGATGCCGGTAAATACGGTCTCGACGACGATAGCGCGCGCGAAGGAAGACCTGAAGGTAAAATTAAGACGCAAGGGCATCAAAGATTTGTGAAAGAAATTTAATTGATTTATCGTCTATTAGAGTATGAAAGAGAATATGACTAAAATAGAGCAGGTGAAAGCGGTAGGCTGCCCGGATGAAGCGACGCTTACAGCGTATTTAAGCGGAGCCCTTAAAGAGGCGCAGGTGAGGGCTGTCGAGGAACATGCCGCAACCTGTCATCTTTGCCTCGAGAATATTAGGGCAGGCCACTTGAGTGATAAGTTATACGGCGAAAAGGCCCTGCCGGAATCAAGCGATAGATCAATACGTAAAGCGAAAGGTATAGCTAAGATGAAAAGCAATAGAGTTATTCAAAGAAATCTCTGGTTAGTCGCCACTATATCGGCGTTTTCTTTATCATTTACGGTCCCTAAATATTTCGCGCAGTTTCTGGTCGCGGCCTTGATACTCGGCCTTAAATGGGTCTCAGAGAGCGAAAGTGTCCGCACGCTTATAATCG
Source organism: Candidatus Omnitrophota bacterium (assembly GCA_030695925.1). Classification (GTDB taxonomy): domain Bacteria; phylum Omnitrophota; class Gorgyraeia; order Pluralincolimonadales; family Pluralincolimonadaceae; genus JAGUXU01. Next base: position 24,647 of record JAUYOH010000046.1, on the reverse strand, counting down.
CGATGGACGCGAAACGCCGACATGAACAGCCAAAAGAGGAGACCTCTAAGTGGAGACGATAAAGAAGATATTTGAGACGAAGAACGGCCCGGTTGAAGGCATACAGGTAAAATGGGAGGGGTTTAATATATTATTGGCCGCCGGCAAAAAGGGTTTTTTGGGCTGTCCGGTCTTTGATATGGATGCTATTGACAGATACAATACAGCCGCGGCGATAGTCGAGAGTTCCCCGGATAACCCTATAGGTACTCTCGAGCGTTTCCCCAACAGGAAGATAATGAAGGCAAATAAAAAGGCGGGAGAGCTGGGTATTGTGGTCGGAATGGACGTACAAAAGGCATTTGAATTAATAGCGTGAAATTGATCAAGAAGAAAAGAGGCTTTAAAGACAGGTTAAATGTGGTAAAATAGAACAATTATGGAAGATAAATCACAAGTATCATTAGGCAAGCGTGTCAAGAACATCGTGATAGGCGGCGCGCACAGCCCCCATGATACAAAGTTATTTCATAAACTTTCACTGATCGCTTTCTTCGCGTGGATAGGGATCGGCGCAGACGGCCTTTCTTCGTCATGTTACGGCCCTCAGGAGGCCTTTGCGGCTTTGCAGGGGCATATGTATTTGGGCATCTTTGTCGCACTAGCTACCGCGATAACGATTTTTGTCATCAGCGCAAGTTATTCGCAAATCGTCGAAGCTTTTCCTTCGGGCGGCGGCGGTTATCTGGTCGCAAGTAAACTATTGTCACCCAGATTAGGTATGATATCCGGTTGCGCCCTCCTGATTGATTATATGCTTACTATCACGGTTTCCGTAGCCAGCGGCGCGGACGCTGTTTTTAGTTTCCTGCCGTCGAGCTGGCTTCCGTACAGACTTGTATTCGCATCGGCCGTGGTCGTTGTGCTTATAATCTTGAACTTAAGGGGTATAAGGGAATCGGTTATAGTCCTTATGCCCATCTTTTTGATATTTGTGATCACGCACGCCTTTCTCATATTATACGCGTTACTGACCCACGCGATGAATCTTCCCGAAGTCGTTTCTTCTGCCAAAGCCGACCTTTCCGCGACGACTTCGCAAATCGGATTATTCGCCGTTATATTTATGGTCCTCCGTGCTTATAGTATGGGTGCCGGTACATATACGGGAATCGAGGCGGTAAGCAATTCCCTCCCCATGTTAAGGGAGCCGAGAGTGCAGACTGCGAAACGCACCATGAATTACATGGCTGTTTCGCTGGCCATTACCGTACTTGGATTAATGCTCGCGTATGTCCTGTACAATGTTAGATTCCAGGCGGGAAAGACCCTGAATGCCGTGCTTCTCGAGAGCGTTACTGCGTCTTGGAGTAAGGGATGGGGATATCCATTTTTGCTGATCACGCTTATTTCGGAGGCAGTACTTTTATTTGTCGCGGCCCAAACAGGTTTCGTGGGAGGACCGAGAATACTCTCCAATATGGCGTTAGATAGATGGGTACCTACAAGGTTCGCCAACTTAAGCGACCGCTTTGTTTCTCAAAATGGTATTTTGATAATGGGCATAGCGGCATTAGCGATGATGGTTTTGACAAGGGGTTCGGTTACGGTCCTGATAGTCCTTTACAGTATCAACGTTTTTATTACTTTTGTACTTTCACAGTCAGGGATGGTACGTTATTGGTGGAAGCATCGCGCACAGTTTAAATTATGGCGGAGAAAACTGCTTGTGAACGGCGTAGGTCTAATTTTAACCACGTTTATTCTTATTTCAGTGACTATCGTGAAATTTAATGAAGGAGGATGGGTAACATTACTTGTCACGACCACATTGGTTTTGATCGTTCTCGGCATAAAAAGGCATTATGAAAATACCGCTAAACTTCTTAAGAGATTGGACAGCCTTGTCATGGCGGCAGGTTTTTCCAGCTCGGAGTATATCCCGGGCATAACAAAAGAGGAGAAGGAAAAAGAGGAGTTTGATCCGGAGGCCAAAACAGCAGTTTTACTGGTGAACGGCTTCAACGGGATGGGACTTCATACGCTTTTTAATGTCTTCAGATTGTTCGGAGGGGCGTTCAAGAATTTCGTATTTGTACAGGTAGGGGTGATAGACGCTGGAAATTTCAAGGGCGCGGAAGAACTAGAGAAACTTCAGAGTCAGGTCAAGAGCGAACTCGACCGCTATGTCAGCTTTGTGGCGCATCACGGATATCATGCTGAAAGTTTATATGCTATCGGGACGGACGTCATTGAGGAAACCGCCCAGATAGCGCCCAAGATAGTAGAGCGCTATCCTCAGGCGGTCTTCTTCGGCGGCCAGATAGTCTTTCCTAAAGAGACATTTCTAACGCGCCTTCTTCATAACTATACGGTCTTCGCCATGCAGAGAAGGTTCTACCATGAAGGTATCCCCGTCGTAATTCTGCCTATCAGGGTTTAATTCCTAAATAAAGGTATAAGATGGCGACTTGTTATATTTGTCAGAATACCAAATGGACAACGGCCTACAGGATAAAAGACTGGGATATCGAACGCTGTGACGTCTGCGGTTTCGCCAGGATCAATCCTTTGCCCGCGCGCGAAACCCGGCCGGAGTTTTATTCCCAAGAAAAGGTTGTCAGCAGGAATGTCAAGCAGTTATCTCTCTCTCAAAGGTTTTCCCGCGCAATGAAAGGGGCCTTCAAGAAGATAACGGGTCAGGATAAAAGCGGGATATTTTACAGTAAATTATCGCGATACCTGCCGGCCGGAACGGAAGTCTTGGATATAGGTTGCGGCGACGGCAGTTTCCTTAATTTGGCAAAGAGAAGATTTAATTGTACAGGTATCGAGATCTCAGAATATCTGGGGAGTCTGGCGAGAAGACAGGCCGGTATAAGAATCATAATCGGCGATTTCTTTACGGCGGATCTCGCCCCGGGAAAATTCGACGGTATCACCTTGATCTCACTTCTTGAGCATTTGGATCATCCGGAAGCCGCCGTTAAAAAGTGCTTTGACCTTTTGAAGCCGGGCGGCATCTTATTAATCAAGACCGTGAACTACGGATGCGTAAACAGGTCGATAAGGAAAGAGAATTGGACCGGATTTCGCGTGCCTGATCACGTAGTCTATTTTAATCCCTCAAATCTAAAGCGCCTGCTTGAGAGGACAGGCTTCTCAAGGATAAAGATCTCCGCGTGGCCCTTTAGCGATAACATGTATTGCGACGCGTGGAAGTAGAATGGTGCCGAGGAAGGGAGTTGAACCCTCATGACCTTACGGTCACCGGTTTTTGAGACCGGATCGTATGCCAGTTCCGACACCTCGGCAGTAAATCAGGCGGGAATTATTTCATCGCTTCTTTGGTATTCTTGACGAACGGCTCAAGGAGGTTCGTGAATTCCATCGGGAATATATATTTTGTCGACGGGCTCTGGCCCAACGCTTTTAATGTTTCAAGATATTGAAGCGAGAGCGTTTTCGAGTCGACATTCTTGGCGACTGAGAATATCTTATCCAGCGCCAGAGAGAAACCCTCTGCCCTTAAGATAGCCGCTTGCCTGTCGCCCTCGGCCTTTAGAATAGCGGATTGTTTTTCACCTTCCGCGACGGTTATCGCGGATATCTTAGTACCCTCCGCCTCTATAATGACGGCGCGCTTAGTCCTTTCGGCGGACATCTGTTTGATCATCGCGTCAGAAACGTCCTTGGGCGGCATGATCTCGCGTATCTCGACCGTCGTTACTTTAACGCCCCAGCGTTCGGTTACCTCGTCCAATTTCTGGCGCAGGATTTGGTTGATCTGCTCGCGTTTTGACAGGACTTCATCAAGGCCTAAGTCGCCGACTACGGCTCTCAAGGTAGTAGTCGCGATACCCTGCGAAGCCGCGGCGAAATTACCGACCTGGATTATGCTTCGTGCGGGGTCAATAACCTTCCAGTAGATGAGGAAGTCTATCGATATCGGCGCGTTGTCCTTCGTGATACAGGTCTGCTGTGGGATCTCGAGAAAGAGCTCTCTTAGGTCGACCGAGATGGCCTGATCGAGGATCGGGATAAGGAATACGATTCCCGGCCCTTTTTGCCCGACCGAACGCCCGAGACGGAAGACGACAAGGCGCTTGTATTCCCTGACGATCCTTATCGAGTTCGCAAGTATGATTACAGCGACGACTACCAAAAAGAAGATTATTAACGGCACCATTTTTTACCTCTCTTTCCTTACTTTAACCACCAATCCGTCCACGGTTTCAACTTTTACCTTTTCGCCGCTCTTTATCGCACCTTCCAAAGATTCGGCATACCAATCCTCGCCGCTTACATGAACTATGCCTTTCGGCGTAAGGTCGGTCTTCGCCTCGCCGGTCGTATTAACCAAACTTTCGACCCCGGATGACGCCTTACGCTTCTGCGATTTTATTATCATGGGCAGAATGAACGCCAGAAGCCCTGTCGTGGTTATGACCGTTGTCGCCACAAGGGCCTTTGAGAGTCGCAAGAATGTCTCGCCGCCCTTAAATAGGACAAGAGAACCGATCGTAAGAGCGACGATCCCGCCAAACGTCAGTATGCCGTGAGTCGGCATCTTTAAGTCGAGCACAAATAAGACAAAGGCGACTATCATAAGAATGATGCCGGCGTAATTTACGGGAAGCGAACTCATTCCGTAGATCGCCAGTATTAAACTTATGCCGCCTATGATACCGCCGATCGATGTCCCGGGTGTCGCCAGCTCAAATATTACCCCGTAGAAGCCTATGATAAGCAGTATGTATACGATATTCGGGTCTTTAAGGTTCTCTATGAGCACGCTTAACGGCATTTTTTCTCCATTTCTTCTCGGATTTTATCGGAAATCTAAGGTATATAGTTTATAGCATTTATGGCGGCTTTTGTCAATTATATTGACGAAAAGGCGGGTAAGTGATATCATCTTGTTTCTGCGTGGGGCTGTAGCTCACCTGGTAGAGCGCCTGCATGGCATGCAGGAGGTAAGGGGTTCGATCCCCCTCAGCTCCACCATTTGATCGAACCCAAGGAGTTGCAGGGGAGACCGTCCCCTGCGCTGTAAAGAAGGGGGCTCGCGGGGAAACATAAGTTTCCACGCGGGAGCGAAGGCGCAAGCCGGAGCGACGTTCGATCCCCCTCAGCTCCACCATTTTTTAAAGCCATTAAATAGTTGTTGACAAATATAAAAATTATGGTATACTTTTATTTGTAGTAAATAAAAGATTAGAAGTCTTAAGCCGTAAGGTTGGGATGTCTAGCCTGGCGGTTTTTTTGTTTCTGTCATTATTTACTATAATTTTGTCGAAAGGAGGTAGTAGATAATGGCAAAAGGTAAAGTAAAATGGTTTAGCGACCAAAAAGGTTATGGCTTCATAACTCCCGAATCAGGCAATGACGTGTTTGTCCATCATAGCGCAATTCAGGGTGAAGGCTATAAGTCCTTGACAGAGGGCCAGGAAGTCGAGTTCGAAGTTACGCAAGGTCCTAAGGGCGAACAGGCTACAAACGTAGTTAAGCTATAACACAAGAAAAAGAGGCCCCGGCATATCGTCGGGGCCGCATTTTTCAACCGAAAAGGAGGCGTAAGATGCACAAGGGAAAGATTAAAAAATTGGTCCGCGAGAGGGGATTCGGATTCATAAATGATACCGACGGCAGAGAAGTGTTCTTCCATCAGAGCGGCCTTACCGCCGGCGGTTTTGACGGCCTGAGAGAAGATCAGGAAGTGGAGTTTGATGTCGAGAATTCACCGAAAGGCCCGCGCGCTATAAATATCCGTCTCATCCAACCGTAAGGATCCTTTGTAACAAGATGAAAATAGTGCTTATCGAGCCCCGCTCATCAGAGGCGAATGTATATAGCAAGATACCTATGCCTCTCTTGGGCCCGGTATATTTAGGGACTATCCTCAAGAATAGGGGGCATGAGGTCGAGATCTATAATGAGGACATACAGATGCCCGATTACTCCAAACTGGATGCTGATCTCATCGGGATCTCTATATTGACCTCGACCGCTAAACGCGGCTACGAGATAGCCGGAAAATTCCCGAAAGAGAAAGTGATCATAGGGGGAGTCCACGCGAGCCTCCTTTCCGAGGAGGCGATCCGTTTCGCGCGGCAGGTTGTCGTCGGCGAGGCCGAAGAAGTTATCTGCGATATCGTTGAAGGCAGAATACAAGATCCGATTGTTCGTGGCCGGCCGGTCGAGAATTTGGACGCTTTGCCTCATCCCGATTTTTCTTTGATCAAGGGATTTAAGTTCCCTTCTCTGGTTACGCCTATTTCTACCTCGAGGGGGTGTCCCTTTGACTGCAGTTTCTGTTCCGTAACGAAGATGTTCGGCCGTAAATACCGTTTCCGCAGCGCGGAAGACGTTATGTCCGAATTACGGTCAAGAGACACAAAATCATTCTTCTTCTGCGACGATAATTTTTCGGCTCATCCGAAGCGCACGCGCGAATTATTAAACCTGATCCTAAAGAATAAAATAAAGGGTTGGGCCTGTCAGGTGCGCTGCGATGTCACGAAAGACGGTGAGTTGTTAAATATGATGGCTCAGGCGGGTTGCAACGCCGTTTGCGTAGGATTCGAGTCCATAAACCCCAAGACCCTGCAGGCCTATGATAAGAAGCAAAGCGTAGAAGAGATCGTCAGCGCCATCCGCTCATTTCATAAAAGAAAGATCAAGGTCCACGGGATGTTCGTGCTGGGCGGCGACGACGATAGCGCCAAGACGGTATGGGACACCTTAAGGTTTGCCATAAAGCAGAAGATAGACACGATCCAGATGACGATCCTCACTCCTTTTCCGGGCACAAAAGTCCACGAGACACTTGAGGCGCAAAAAAGGATTTTTACTAAAGACTGGAACCTCTATGATGGCCAGCATATCGTCTTTAGGCCGAAATTATTATCAGCCAGAGAACTTCAGTTAAACGTGATCAGGGCATATCTTAAATTCTACTCTCTCTCAAGATCTTTTTCGTTACTCCTCAAACTGCGCTTCAGGAACGCCCTACTTCATTTTATGGGTCATTCGATCGTAAAGGACTGGGTAGGGCGTAACCGCAGGATGCACTGGTTGCGCGGCCCTAAAACGGCCTGCGGTTAAATCCCCGCAATTTTTATTCCCCTCCATTTAAATCTATGGTAAAATCTCTAAAATATGAGACTCGGCGTTCACGTATCCATAGCAGGGCATATCTACGAGGCGGCGGATAGAGCAGCGCAGTTAGGCTGCAATACCTTCCAGATATTCAGCAGGAACCCTCGCGGATGGGAGACGACTGAGCTCGACCCGGAAGATGCCGAGGAATTTAAAAAAAGATGCAAGTCCCATAAAATATCCCCGGTCGTCGTCCATATTCCTTATCTGATAAATCTGTGTTCGCCTGAAGACGACCTTTGGAAGAAATCCTTAGACGCCTATATAGAAGATATAAAGCGCGCCGATATGCTGGGGGCCGATTATTTTGTCACTCACTTAGGCAGTCCGAAAGGTAAGGGTATCGAATACGGCATCGCGCGTTTCTCGAAAGGGATGAACGAGGCGGTCACGAGCGCCAAGCCGAAACTTATGATCCTTCTGGAAAATACCGCCGGTTCCGGAGACAGCTTGGGCTCAAAGTTCGAGCATCTTAAATCGATAATGGATAACGTCAAGTGGAAATTAGGCGTCTGTCTCGATACGGCGCATGCCTTTGAGGCGGGCTATAACGACTCGACTGAAGTGGGCCTTAATGCTATGATAAAGCAGGTAGATAAACTAATCGGCGCCGATAAGATAAAGGTAGTTCACTTTAATGATTCCAAGAGCGAGTTCGATTCGCATTATGATCGGCACTGGCATATAGGCAAGGGCAATATAGGCGCGCAGGGAATGAGGCGGATCATAAATCATCCAAAACTGAAGGACTGTGCCTTTATATTGGAGACGCCGAAAGAGACGGATAAAGACGATAAGATGAATTTAACTGCGGTAAGAAAGATGAGTAAGGAATAAGCATTTCCCCTCACCTTGGTCCTCTCCCCATAGGGGAGAGGGTAGGGTGAGGGGGGGCCAAGGACTAAATATGTATGACTTCAAAGCGATAGAAAAGAAATGGCAGGCCGAATGGGAAAGGCAAAGACTATTTAACGTCAAAGCCGACCCGAATAAGAAAAAATATTACCTGCTTGAGATGTTTCCGTATCCGTCCGGCAGGATCCACATGGGCCATGTGCGCAATTACACTATAGGCGATGTCGTGGCGCGCTTTAAGATGATGCACGGATATAACGTCTTGCATCCGATGGGCTACGATGCCTTCGGCCAGCCGGCAGAGAACGCCGCGATAAAGAACAAATCCCATCCCGAGACGTGGACATTAAGCTGCATCGACAATATGAGAACGCAGTTAAAGAAAATGGGGTTCTCTTATGATTGGGACAGGGAAGTCTCTACCTGCCTGCCCGAATATTATCGCTGGAACCAGTGGATATTCCTGAAGATGCACGAGAAGGGCCTCGCTTACAAGAAGGCCGCTATCGTCAACTGGTGCCCTGATTGCGAGACAACACTCGCAAATGAGGAAGTCATAGACGGCAAATGCTGGCGGTGCAAGAAAGAGGTCAAGCAGAAGGAGCTGGAACAGTGGTTTATCAAGATCACCGCCTATAAAGAGAGATTGCTCGATGACCTCGACCGGCTTAAATACTGGCCCGAGCGCGTAGTCACGATGCAGAAGAACTGGTTGGGAAAGAGCGAAGGTGTTGAGATCTACTTCAAGGCCCTTCCTTCAGAGGACAGGGAAAAAACGACAGGACAGGTTATTCCGGTATTCACGACACGGCAAGATACGATATTCGGATGCACTTATATAGTCCTTGCTCCGGAATATCCTTTGGTGAAGAAATTAATCAAGGGCAAACCCAACGAGAAAAAGATACTGGAGTTCATCGATAAAGTTGCCAAAGAGAGCAAGATCGTAAGGACGGCCTCGGATGTAAAGAAGGAAGGCATCTTTACCGGAAGTTACGCGATGAACCCGGTCAATAACGAAGCCGTTCCGATCTGGGTAGCGGATTACGTCCTGATGGAATACGGCACAGGCGCCATAATGGCTGTGCCTGCACATGACCAAAGGGATTTCTTATTCGCCAAAGAGCATAGATTGCCGATGAGGGTCGTTATCAGCCCGAAAGGCGAGAAACTTTCCGCCGATAAGATGACCGAGGCATACGAGGGCGACGGCGTGCAGGTCAATTCCGCGCAATTCGACGGCCTGCCGAACGATGAGGCAAAAGCAAATATCGCCGAGTGGATGGAAAAAACCGGAATAGGCAAAAGAACGGTAAACTGGCGCCTGCGCGATTGGTTGGTCTCGCGCCAACGCTATTGGGGCACGCCTATCCCGATGGTTTATTGCGACAAATGCGGAATTGTTCCTGTGCCGGAAAAAGACCTGCCGGTTGTGCTTCCGAAGAAAGTAGAATTCTCGGGCAAGGGCGGAAGCCCGCTCTCATACGTCAAAGATTTCGTTGATGCCAAATGCCCGAAGTGCGGCGCGAAAGCCCGCCGCGAGACGGATACTATGGCGACTTTTATAGATTCATCGTGGTATTTTTTGAGATACTGTTCGCCGAAATTCGATAAGGGGCCGTTCGATAAAGATGAAACGGCTTACTGGATGCCGGTAGACCAGTATATCGGAGGCATAGAGCACGCGGTCCTGCATCTTTTGTATTCGAGGTTTTTCACGAAGTTCCTGCAAGACATAGACCTCTTAAATTTTGGCGAGCCGTTTCAGAAATTGCTTACACAGGGGATGGTCTTAAAAGACGGCGAGGTTATGTCAAAGTCGCGCGGAAACATCGTTGATCCAGATGAGATAATCGATAAATACGGCGCGGACACCATCAGGTTGTTTATCTTGTTCGCGGCCCCGCCCGAGACCGAACTTGAGTGGGAAGACCGAGGCATGGAAGGGGCATTTAAATTCTTAAACCGCGTATGGCGCATTAAGGAAAATTTGAAGGAGAAAGCCGATCCTTCACTAGTCCGCCTGATGCATAAGACGATAAAAAAGGTCACGGATGACATCAATGACTTTAAATTCAATACGGCGATCGCCTCACTTATGGAGTTTGTGAACGCCATATATCAGAGTGGGGCCGATAAAGAGACCTTTTTGAATTTGATTATAATGCTTTCGCCTATCGCCCCGCATTTCTGCGAGGAATTGTGGCACTCGTTAGGCAATAAGGAAAGCATCGTTAAGGCGGGATGGGTTAAATATGACCCTACGATGTTAGTCGAAGACAAGGTCACGATTGTCGTACAGATAAACGGTAAAGTGCGTTCAAAGATAGAAGTGCCTGCCGCAATAGGCGAAGACGAGCTCAGGAAAATCGTCCTTTCCGATGAGAAGGTAATTACGTGGCTCGGCGGCAAGGCGGTGAAAAATTTCATCATCGTCCCGAACAGGCTGGTGAACATCGTTGTTTAACCTGACGACACAGGAGAAGAGGGTATTGATCGCGTTAAGCGCCTTCGCCGTATTGGGGCTGGCGGTATTAGGTTATAGGAATTATTTCGCCCGCCCGAAATTAAAAGTTGTTTCCATGGACTATGAGGCCGCCGTTAAAGAGAAGCGCGTCGTCAATATAAATACCGCGGGTGTAAATAAGATCGAGACCTTACCCGGCGTGGGCCCGAAGTTGGCGAAAGATATCATAGATTACCGCGCAGCCCACGGCTCTTTTCTCTTTAAGGAAGACCTGACGAAGGTCAGGGGCATCGGCCCAAAGAAATACGAAGAGATCAAGGAATATATTTTGCTGAAATAGGTTTATGTGATATACTAACACTTTATTCGTTTATCAAAAAGACAAACAGGAAAGGAGAATAAGATGTCAAGGTCAAGGTTTATAGCGGTGCTTGCGGCCATCTTTGTCGCATGCGCTGCATTCGGCTGTAAGGGCGCGAACATCGGCAAGCCGCAGGCCGAAAAGAAAGAGGCCGCGGTTAAGGGCGGTAAAATAGTGGCGGAGGTAGGCAAAGAGAAGATCACTCTTGAGGAAATGGATAAGATGATAGGCGACATCCCCAAGCAGTATCAGGCGATGGCCCTGACGAATAAGGCCATGTTCCTCGACAGCATCATTAACCAGAAGTTGCTGTATGGGGAGGCGCTGAAGCAGAATGTGGAAAAAAACGCGGAAGTCAAGAAACAGATAGAGGAAGCCACCAAAGAGATAGTGATCAGGGAATACCTCAAGAAAGAGATAGAGCAGAAGGTCGCGGTAAGTGACGCCGACGCAAAGGCGTATTATGACGGCAACAAAGATAAATTCAAGGAACCCGAGAAGATAAAGGTATTCCACATCCTCGTTGATAATGAAGCCGAAGCGAAGGATATCCTCGCCAAGCTTAAGGCCGGGGCCGATTTTGCCGCTCTCGCGAAAGAGAAATCGAAGGACGCGAGCAAAGAGAATGGCGGCGAGCTCGGTTTTATAGCCAAGGGACAGACGGTCCCTGAATTTGAGCAGGCGGCGTTCGCGCTTCAGCCCGGACAGTTAAGTGACGTTGTCAAGACACAGTTCGGTTATCACATTATAAAGGTGAACGAGAAGCAGCCGGAAAAAGAACTTTCGTTTGACGAAGTCAAAGACCAGTTAAAGCAGATGCTCTTGTCGCAAAAACAGAAAGACCGGTTTGATTCCCTGCTTAAAGAGCTGAAAGACAGGAACAAGGTAGTCATCTATAAAGATGTATTGATGCCGCCGGTAGAGAATAAACCTGCGGAAGCTCCGGTTGCGCCAGTGGCACCGACTCAACCTAAGTAATTTTCGGCCGGCTTAAGGCATGAGCTCTCCTTTAGCTTGGCTTGCGGTTTTTATCAGTCTGGGGATTTGGATAGGCAGCTTTATCCAAATCCCCATTTCATTTATCGCCGGCGCGGCGGGCCTGTCTATCTTAGTCTCACTTATCACGATAAAGAGAAAAATAGCCTCCCTTCTGACCCTGTCCATTGCGTTCCTTCTTATCGGATGTCTCCTCTATCAGGCGAGGCAGGTTTATTCCCCCGACCATATAAAGAATTTTACTCCGGAAGAACCACATGAAGCGTACCTGGAAGGCCTTATCGTAAATGAGCCGCAGGCCGACAGGACATATTACGGCCAGCCGAAGGCAAGTTTTATGATGGAGGCGGCCGGCCTTAAGACAGAAGGCATCAGGCGGGACGTCTTAGGAAAAGTAAAAGTCGCGGTATTCGGTGACGCGGCCCCGACTTACGGCGACAGGATATTATTGAAAGGCCTTCTCTCGAAGCCAAGGCGTCCCGGCAATCCCGGCGAGTTCGATTATAGCCGGTACCTGGAGAGGAACGGTATTTTCTCTGTCTTTAGCGCGAAAAGCGAAGACCTGGTTATATTGCGAAGAGGGATGGGAAATCCGGCCGTCCGAGCCGCATATGAGGCAAGAGATAAGATCAAGACACTTATAATGTCCTATCTTCCGCGTGAGAACGCCGGCTTCCTTGTCGCGATCCTCTTGGGCCTAAGGCAGGATCTGGGCGATGAATTAAATGACACATTTATGAAGACGGGCACCGTTCATCTCTTGGCTATCAGCGGGCTCAATGTGGGGCTTCTGGTCTTTCTTGTCATGGTTATATTCAGGATAGCGAGGATCCCTAAAAAGGCGAATATCATACTGACTATATCTTTACTCGTCTTCTACGCCATTTTAACAAACGGCACCCCTTCCGTTATCAGGGCGACCATTATGTCGATGGCTCTCTTGTTCGGATTATTGATAGGGAGAGAAGCGTCGTTATGGAATTCACTCGGCCTAGCCGCCGTGATAATCTTAGGTTTTGACCCCAACGCTTTCTTTGATGTGGGGTTTCAGCTTTCGTTCCTGTCGCTTATCTCTATTTTATATATTACGCCGAAGTTAGAAGAGGCGCTTGGTTATGACAGGAAGTTAGCGGTCCCGTTTGTGAGTAAATGGAAGAGGTATTTATTGGAGGGAGTTTTTGTCTCGGCCGCCGCGTGGATAGGACTCTTGCCGCTTATCCTATTTTATTTTAATATAGCGACACCGATTTCCGTCTTCTCTAATCTCATTGCCGTGCCCCTGTCTTTTCTCATAACCGCCTCCAGTATACCTTTTATCTGGCTTGGATTCATAGCGCCCTTTCCAGCGAAGATATTCGCCGCGTCGACATCGTTTCTTTGCGATACGCTATTCGCCGCGAATGAGGCCTTTTCAAAGATCCCGTTTGCTTATTTTTATTTCCCGAAGCCGCCTTTATATCTTATAACCGTGTATTATCTTTTTCTGGCCGCGTTTATCGAACATAAACGGCTGAAGATACCACCCGCTAAGTTATCGGTTGCGGCGCTGTTGTTTATAAATATAATCATATGGCATAGCGCGTTAAGGCCCGACGATGGAAGATTAAGGGTCACATTCCTTGATGTGGGGCACGGGGATTCGGTATTCGTGGAATTTCCGCACGGCGGGAATATGCTTATAGACGGCGGCAACGGCGGCGCCGTCGGCGACCGGGATAATGGCAGAAATGTCGTATTGCCGTTCTTGAGGAATAAAGGGATAAGCGTGATAGATGCCGTGGTCATGACTCATCCTGATTTGGACCACGTCGGCGGCCTTATCTCGGTCATAAAAGGGATAAGGGTAAGAGAGGTATTCGAGAACGGCACAAGAGCCGGGAGCGGCGCATATCTTGATTTTAAGATTGCGGCCGTAAAAAATAAAATAAGGCGGTACATATTAAAACGCGGCGATTTAATAGAGGGATTAAAAGATATCGGTTTAATATGCCTGAACCCGTCTGCTGAATGGCTCAGTGACCCGGCCGTTAGTGAAAACGACAAATCACTGGCGTTAAGGATAAAATATGGGCAGACTGCCGTTCTTCTATGCGGAGATATCGGCGAGAGACCGATATCCGAAATGGTGAGCCTTGCCCCCCTCATCAAAGCGGAGATCCTTATGCTTCCTCACCACGGACAGGAATTGACTCCGGAAAGAGAAGCCCTGATCGATACCGTAAAGCCGGCCTACGCCGTCATCTCTCAGGGGAATACCTTAAGCGAGATGGCCCGAAGCAGGAAGACCGAGGAACTGGTTTCCGCCAAAGGGATAAAAGTATTCAGGACTAACAAGGGCGGAGCGATAAGTGCCGTAATCAACGGAAGATATGTTTCTATTAGGGCCTTTAGGAATGCTGACGAAGTTTCGTATTGACAAATGCTCCATTAGAACGTAAAATTAAACATAATAAGATAATGGAGTGATTGGGGGATAAAAGATGTATTGGAAGGCGGAGGTTCCTGAAAGAAGGCAATATCCGCGAATCAATACTACTATGTCAATTCAATACAGGGGGATACGACAAGCCAGCGATTCGGTAATGGGCGCTATAGCCAGAGATATATCCAGCGGAGGCATCCGGGTGTTAGTCAATGAGTTCGTCTCGGTATTTACAAGACTTGTAGTTGAAGTATCTGTTCCCTCAACCCCGAAAGCCGTAAGGGTCATCTCAAAAGTCGCGTGGATACAGAAAAGGCCCCACGGCGAGCAATACGAAGTCGGGATGCAATTTCTGGATATGGCGGAGGAAGACCGGCGCAATATCGCCGAATTTGTGGAAAGGTCAATCCCTAAGCAGTAAAGCCTCCTATCTTTTATGAATAAAAAGACGAAAAAATCTATGAGAAAATATTTTTTTGCCATTTTGATCCTGTCAGCTTCTTTGGCGATACAGCAGGCGAGTTACGCCTATTGGATATGGACACCGCAGACCGGCACTTGGATAAACCCGAAATGGGCGGTAAAGGACACACCTGCCGAACAGTTTGACTGGGCGATGAGATTTTACAAGGCGAAGGACTACAAGAAGGCCGTCGATGAGTTTTTGAAACTCGTCAGATATTATCCGCAGGCCGAGCTCGCCGCCGAAGCGCAATATTACGCGGGACAGTCTTTTGAGAGACTGGAGGAATACGAACAGGCCTTCTTGGCGTATCAAAAGGCGATAGAGACCTATCCATTCAGCAAGAGGATGGAGGAGATGATAGAGCGCGAGTTCGAGATCGGGAATAAGTTCTATGCCGGCGAGAGGGTGAAGCTATGGGGCATCCCGACTTTTCCGTCCGTATGGAAGGCGATAGAGATATACCAGAAAGTGGTCGATAACGCCCCATACGGCAAATACGCCGACCAGGCCTTATATAAGATAGGCGAGTGTTATAAAAAAGGCGGCGATTATCAGGCGGCCAGGCTCGCTTTTCAAAAATTGATAGACGAGCATCCCGAAAGTAAATTAGCCGAGGAGGCCAACTTTCAGGTCGGATTGTGCGCTTCGCAGGCGTCTCTCAAGCCGACCTACGACCAGTCCGTGACCAATGAGGCGCTGAAAGAGATAGAGGACTTTTCGAGGCGGCATCCCGAGTCAAAGCTTACGGCCGAGGCGGATAAGATGCATCAGGCCTTAAGAGAGAAGAAGGCGCAGAGCGATTTCTCGATAGCGGAATTTTATTGGAAGCAAAAACAGTATAGCTCGGCCGAGATATATTACAGGAACATAGTCGAGAACTACCCCGAGACTGCCACAGCCAAAACGGCTGAAGAGAGATTAAGATTCATAGAGAAAAGGACCAAAAAATGAGAAAGGCCGCATTTTTTCTATCAGTCATTATCGCGATCTCGGCAGTATTATTTAGCGGTTGCAGTTATTCCATGCGCTCACTGGCGTATGAGAAGAGCACCAAGATCTACATAAAGCCGTTCGAGAACAAGGTAGACCTTAATATCAGAGAGGAATATTCCGACAGGAATCCCTACAGGCTGTATCGCCCCGGGATGGAGACGAAGATAACCGACGCCGTGATAAACAGATTCCTGCTCGACGGCTACCTTAAGGTCGTATCCAGCGAGGCTCAGGCCGACCTGGTCTTAAAAGGCGAATTGACCAATTACGAGAAACAACCGTTAAGATACAATGAGGCCACGAAGGACGTGGAGGAGTACAGGGCGAATATCATCGTCAATATGACGCTGATCGATTTAAAGAAGGACAAGGCCGTCTGGACCGAGAATGGGTTCGTAGGTTACACCGAATTCGCTTTAGTCGGTCCCAAAGCCATCTCAGAGGACGCCGCCATAAATGACGCCATCGGGGATCTGGCCAGAAGAGTCGTTGAAAGGACGGTTGAGGATTGGTAGGCCTTTCAAATGCACAACCCCATATACGTTTTTTTAGGAAGAGAGAACGCCCTTAAGGAAGAGGCCTTAACCGATTTAAAGAGAGAAGTCCTTTCCGGCGCGGACGCCGATTTAAATTATACCCTCTTCTACGCCGATCAGATCGAACCGCGTGAATTTCAGGATGCCGTAAATACCCAGCCGTTCTTAAGCCCAAAACGTTTTGTCGTTATAAAAGATATAGAGCAACTCCCTGAACCCGTGCAGGATTCGATAACCAATTACTGCAAGAACCCTTCGGAGAAGACCGTCTTGGTCATGACCAGCGACCTCGAGCCTAAAGATATCGGTCCGCGTAAGGGTGATTTTTTTTCATCTATCTCAAGGTACGCTACAACGCAAGTCTTCGAGCGGCTTAAGGAAGATAAGTTAATCCACTATCTTAAAGAGAGGGCCGCCTCAAATAAAAAGACGATAAGCGATGAGGCTATCAGTTTACTTATGGAAAAATTGGGAGACGACCTCGCCAACATCAA
Source organism: Candidatus Omnitrophota bacterium (assembly GCA_030695925.1). Taxonomy (GTDB): domain Bacteria; phylum Omnitrophota; class Gorgyraeia; order Pluralincolimonadales; family Pluralincolimonadaceae; genus JAGUXU01. The sequence continues at coordinate 7,917 of JAUYOH010000046.1, read as the reverse complement.
AGGGGCGATTGAAGAACTTGTCACCTACGTCGGAGCAAGGCATAATATAGAAAAAGATGATGTCGAAGCCCTTATCGGCAAGTCGCTTGAGGAGACAGTTTTTACTCTCACCGGTGCGGTATGCAGAGGACAGGCCTCACGGTCGTTATCCATATTGTCCAGTTTGTTCAGGGAATCGGTAAGGCCCGAGAATATAATAGGCGCGATAGGGGCCGAATTAAGGCGCCTTATGAAGGTCAAGCATCTTATGGCGCAGGGTAAAAATCAGTGGCATATCCAAAGCGAATTAAGGTTGAGCCAGCAGGCGGCAAGCGAGGCGATGAGTATGGTCAAGAGGATAAAATTGGACGATATCAAGAAATCTTTCGATTATCTGCTTAAGGCGGACCGCGACTGCAAGAACAGGGACCTTGATAAAAGGGTCATCCTTGAATCGCTTATCGTTCGATTATCCGATCTTGGCGAGCTTGCTTAAGATGCGGGATTTCTTCCGGGAGGCATTATTTCTGTGTATCATCCCTTTGGAGCGCGCCTTGTCCAGCTTCGAGACGAGTTCGAGCCCCAGCTTTTTGGCCTCGGCCGTCTTAGCGCCTAAAGCCACGGCGAATTTTTTGGACAACGACTTTAATTCATTTTCTACTTTTGAGTTTCTGGCGCGCCTTTTCTTGTCCTGGCGCATTCTTTTAAAAGCGGATTTTAGTATAGGCAATTTTTGTCCCCTTCTTTGTAAGGACTAAAAATACCATATCACAAAAAAAATGTCAACACATAAATCGTTAGCCAAATCGGCGGGGATCATAAGCCTTGGGATATTGACAAGTCGTATCCTCGGATTCATAAGGGATATCGTTGTCGCCGCAGTATTCGGGACATCGATGCCTTTTCAGGCGTTCGTCGTGGCTTTCAGGATACCCAACCTCTTGCGGGACATGGTCGGGGAGGGGGCAGCCAACGCGGCGTTCGTGCCGGTCTTAAGCGAATACGCTATCAAGAAGACGAAGGCGGAGTTCTGGGAGCTCGCGCAGGTCCTGCTTAACGCGATGATGATCGTCCTGGCGGTCATATCCGCGCTCGGTGTGCTCTTCGCGCCTTTTATAGTCACGCTGATAGCCCCGGGTTTTGTCAAAGACGCGGAGAAATTCAAACTGACCGTCGACCTTACGCGCGCGATGTTCCCGTATATCTTTCTGGTGGGCCTGACCGCCTATACGACGGGTGTGCTTAATTCGCTTAAGCTATTCGGCGCCTCCTCTTTCAGCCAGCCGTTATGGAACCTCCTTTTTATAGCGAGTGCCGTATTCCTGTGTCCGATAATGAAGATCCCTGTTATGGGACTTGCCATAGGTGTTCTTGTCGGCGGCCTCCTGCAGCTTATTGCGCAGCTGCCGCAGCTGATGAAGAGGGGATTGGCTATGCCGAGATTTAATAAATTTAAACATCCCGCCTCATCCGAGATCGGACGGCTGCTTCTTCCGAGGGTCGTCGGCTCGAGCATTTATCAGTTAAACGTCTTTGTGAACACTATCTTCGCGTCTCTGGCCGTTATCGTGGGGGAGGGCGCTATCGCCGCGATCTATTATTCAAACAGGTTATGGCAGTTCCCGTTGGCTATTTTCGGGACAGCGTTCTCGCAGGCGATGCTTCCGACTTTATCAGAGCACGCCGTTAAGGAGGATATAGAGAAATTCAAAGAAACGTTCTCTTTTTCGCTGAGGTCGGTGTTTTTCATAACCGTACCCGCGTCGGTAGGGCTTATCATCCTGGCAACGCCGATAGTCCGGGCGTTATTTGAGAGAGGCTCCTTTGACAGTTATTCTACAGAGATCACCTCAGCGGCGTTATTCTATTATTCGATCGGACTTTGCGCCTACGCCGGTGTAAAGGTTGTAGTCTCGGCGTTCTATTCGCTTAAGGATACGGTCACGCCTGTAAAAGCCGCTTTTATCGCGCTTATTCTCAACGTGATCTTAAGCGCCATCCTTATGTTTCCGATGAAGGTCGGAGGCCTTGCGCTCGCTACGACGATCTCCAGCGCCGCGAATTTCGCCGTATTATTTTATCTCTTGAGGAAAAAGATAGGGCCGTTCGGGGGACTGGCGATACTTAAGTCTTTTGGCCGCGTCCTCATCGCCGGCGTCGTTATGGGGATTGTTTTAATCTGGTTGAACTCGACGCTCGCCTTTAAACCGGTTATACAAATAATCGTTATAATCGCAGCCGGCATCGTCTCGTTCTTCGCCGCCTGCATGGTATTAGATGTGGATGAGTTTAAAGGATTCCTGCGGTGGATATTAAGGAAAAAATAAGAGAGTTACCCGGCTCGCCCGGCGTATATATCTTCAAGGACGAAAGCGGAAGCGTAATATATGTCGGGAAAGCGTCCTCGCTCAAGAAAAGGGTAAAGTCGTATTTCCGGCCGTCAAAGAATCTTTCCCCCCGTACGGAATTAATGGCCGGGAAGGTCCGCGATATCGAATGTACCGTTACATCTTCCGAGGCAGAGGCGCTTCTTTACGAATCGAACCTTATCAAAGAATATCAGCCCAAATATAATGTCAGCCTGCGCGACAGTAAGACTTATCCTTTAATAAAGATAACGATGGCAGAGGAGTACCCGCGGGTCATGATCGCGCGCGGAAGGAAAAGCGACGGCTCGCTCTATTTCGGGCCGTATACCGACGCGGCGTTGTTGCGTCAGGCGATCAAATCCATCCGCAAGATGTTCCCATTCCGCACCTGCCGGCCCCTGCCCAAGAAGGCCTGCGTCTATTATGAGCTCAACCTGTGTCCCGCGCCGTGCGAAGGAAAGATATCGAGAGAGGAATATCTGGAGAACATAAAAGAGATAATCCTTTTTATCGAGGGCAAAAGGGACGAATTATTGCGCAGGCTGGCCGGGAAGATGAAGCGTTTATCCGGCGAGGAGAGATTTGAAGAAGCGGCAAGGATAAGGGACCGGATAGAAGCGTTAAGCGCCGCGGTATATAAAAAGGGCGGCGATGTAAGAGGCGGATTAAGCGAGTTAAAAGATATCCTCGGTTTAAAACATGAGCCCCGCCTTATCGAGGCATTCGACATCTCGAATATAAAGGGACAGGAGGCGTGCGGCTCGATGGTGACATTCAAAGACGGCCGTCCGGACAAATCGAAATACAGGATGTTTAAGATACGCGAGGTCGAGGGGCAGGACGATTACGCGATGATGCGCGAGGTGGTCCGGCGCCGATATATAGGCACCCTCAAGGAAAAACACAAGACCCCGGACCTTATTATCATAGACGGCGGCAGGGGACATCTCTCGGCCGCGGCTTCCGAGGTAAAGAAGGCGGGCCTTGCGGGCGTCAAAATTATCGGTATTGCAAAAGTCTTTGAGCACATATATACTTTAGACAGGGATTTGCCGGTGGCACTTCCGCCATCATCGAAGGCATTGCAACTGATACAGCGGGTCCGCGACGAATCCCACAGGTTCGCGATAAAGTATCATCATATATTAAGACGAAAGGCGCTTGTCGGTGACAAAAAAGCGAAGAAACAAAAAGTCCGCAAAAAAAGACCCTCTCTTTGACGGCTGTACCTTATTCCAGATAGATGTCTACGAATGTATCAGGAAGATACCGCACGGCCAGACGCGCTCATACGCGTGGGTCGCGAAAGCGGTAGGAAAACCCAGAGCCGCCCGCGCCGTCGCCCAGGCCCTACACCGCAACCCCTGGCCATTAATAATCCCCTGCCATCGCGTGGTCCACTCCAACGGCAAGCTCGGTGGATATTCGCATGGAACGAAGCTTAAAAAATTGTTTTTGGAGTTGGAGAAACTTCACTAATCTTATCATAAATTACGATTTTCGTCTTTCGCCGCACCGCTCGATTTTCCCCAGCGAGGAAAATCTCGCTCGGTGCATATGCTCGCTCGTCCTCGCTATCGCTCGGACACCGTGCCCGCTCGCATCTGCGACGTGCGGCTCAAGACCGAAAATCTTCAATTTATAAATTTTGCGCTTGAAAGGCGACAGCATAGGCGGTATACTCGGGACAAGGCAGTACAAAAACCCACAAAAAGCGAATTCGTATATCGTGCTATTACGGATAAATTGCGAAATCCCGTAATAAAATTTGTGCTTGAAGTAAGTATTGCATCCATTATAATGATATCTGGACTGTACAAAATGTCATAAACTACGAATTCGTATATTATATGTTCGGCTCTAAAGAAAGGACCATGAATCATGAATCCACTCAAGGTTGCTGGCATACTATTGATGTTCTTCGGTCTCTTTGTAGTTGTGAGGGCGATTCTTCGCGCGGTGTCTGAGAGGAAACAAGTTAAAAAGGAAAAAGCACCATCAGAGCCAAGCGGATGGTCACCCCTTGGCCGGCAGGTCGGATGTCCAACTTGCAGGCAAGGGTCCCTTTCCAGGAGGTTCGCACACCTCAAGTGCGCCAAATGCTGGTTCTTCATTCCCAACTCATGGTTGCTTTGTCTCGTCGTGCCCGTGCCTCTGGTTGGTGTTGCGCTGTTCTTGGGGAAGTGGTTTAGCCAAGCAGAGAAAGGTGTGCAGAATGAACCCGGAAGTGGCGTGCTTCAAAGTCTCGCTTTCTGGATTTGCTTGGGAGTTTTCGCTGGGATGTGCAAGCTGGTAGCCTTCGCAACCAAACTGGAGAAACAATTCAAGAAGAAATAAGAAGATTTGAAGAAGCCGAACCAATCACTGCACCTGACCAAAACCGCAAGCGGTTTTGGCAGGTGAGTTCTATCGTTAGCCAAAAAATATGAAAACAGAAATATTAGAAAAAATATTGAACGACGTAAGAAAAACAATACTTAATTATTCAGGAAATAATTCTGATATATGGTTTTATGCTAATCGATTTGTTTTCGCGCGTCTTCAACTAGATGAACGAAGAACAAAAAATAAAATCAAAAAGAAACTGTTTCAAACCCGACCCGCATGTCACTATAAAGAATGCCCTCAGAAAAAGCTCGAATCGCTCAAGGGAATTCACCTGCATAGGCAAGATAGAACTAAAGGATATAGCTTAAAAAATTGTGTCTTGGCACATTCCGAATGCCACAAAAAAATGCATAAGGAAGAAAGTCAGAATATACCGACTAATAAAAGTGTTATTCCGAGAAAAAGCAAAAAATATAACAATGGATTATTCTTGTATTGGTGGGATCTTCCTCCAAATTTAGTAAATTCTTTGTCCTTATATACGATTATTGAATTTGTTAAAAAAGATTGTGGCGAGAGTTGTTTTATTCCATTTCAACTGATCAGAAATTATTTGGCAAAATATCGTCAAACATCTAGAGGAAGTGGTAATTGGGGAATAAAAGTATTGCCCCAAAAGCCAAACGAACTTGCCATAGAAGAACCTAAGAAACGAACTGACAAATGGAAAACTATCCCTGTAAGATGGGATAAAATTAATGTCTAACGACGCGCTGCACCTGACTGTTACCCGTCGCCTTTCGGCGTCGGCTACCAGCAGGTGAGCTTTAATGTCCGCAGGAAACCTTCTTAGTCTCCGCCAGAGGCGGACAGGCGAGCGGGCAAGGTTACTCAAAATGGAGATTTTCGGTCGGCAGCCGCACCTTGGAAATTCGAGCGGCCACGGTTGCCCCCAATTAGAGTCTGGCAGAGCGAGAATTTCCGCGGAGTGAGCTTTTCCTCGGTGGGGAAAAGCGAGCGATGCGGCGACGACGAAAATCGGAATTTTGAGATTACTTCGCCCCGACGCTTCGGGGCTCGCAATGACAATGGATTCCCGCTTTCGCGGGAATGACAAAACCCCCTCACCCTAACCCTCTCCCCAAAAGGGGCGAGGGAATTTTTTTGATCCCGCAAAAAGCAATGTGCAAAAAATGCACGTTTCTTCTTTTATCGTCTATTGTATAAGGTCGCAAAATGCGACCTTGAAAAGGAGGGAATTTAATGATAGAATTTAAAAAGGAAAAATAATATGGATAGACAGAAGAAATCTGATCGGATAACAGTGGCTTACGATAAGGAAGCGGATGTCTTATATATGACACAAGGCAAGCCCCGCAAGGCCGATTGTCAGATGCTCGATGACGGTTTAATAATACGCAGGGACCCTAAAACCGAGAAGATAATAGGATTTACACTAGTCGATTTTATTTCCCGCTACAGCAGGACAAAGCCGCGATTACTGCCTCTAAGAGCGCAGTTTTCTTTAATACAGCCTGCCTGAACGGAATACAAGCCGGAGCAAGTTTGATTAAGGAGAAAGGGCTGAGATGATAGAAGATAAAGAAGACCTTAAGATCGCCCAAGAAAGGCTTAAAAGCGCGGATTTTGTTTCTCTCAAAGAACTGAAAAAATACCTTAAAGGTATCGCTAAACGAAGAAAATCCTCACGATGACAGCCTGGATTCCCGCTTCCGCGGGAATGACAGACGCCTCATTCCGCAGTTGATTTCCTGCCCCTAAACTGGTATAATTTTAACCCTACGAACGTCTTTACGGAGGATACTATGCTCGACGAGATCAAGAAGAGATTAAAGGAAACCGAAGCCGCTTTATCCAACCTGCGGAGGTATCTTTGACCTCGATACCGCCGCGGCAAAGATAAAAGAATTTGAGACCCAGATGTCGGTTTCCGGTTTCTGGGACGATTCCCAAAAGGCCAACAAGATAATACAGGAATTAAAGGGATTTAAGGCAAGGTTAGAGCCGTGGGAAGAGGCCCGAAAGCAGCAGGAAGAATTAGCGGGGCTTGCCGAGATAATCGAACCTACCGACGAGACATCGTTACTTCAAATCAAGAATGATTTAGAGGCGCTTTCCCTGAAGATAGGCCAGATAGAATTTAAGGCTTTCTTCTCGGGCGAGCACGACAGGGCAAGCGCGATACTTTCTATAAATGCCGGAGCCGGAGGGACAGAGTCCTGCGACTGGGCCGCGATGTTATTTCGGATGTATGTGAGATATGCCCAGAATAAGGGATACAAAGTCGATACCCTCGATTATCTGGCAGGCGAGGAAGCCGGCGTCAAGAACGTCACGATACTGATAAAAGGCGAATACGCCTTCGGCTATCTTAAGTCGGAAAGAGGCGTCCATCGTCTGGTGAGGATATCACCTTTTGATTCCAATAAGAGAAGGCACACTTCCTTTGCCTCTGTCGATGTAATACCCGAGATAGAGGAAGACGCCGATATACAGGTGGATGAGAAGGATCTAAGGATAGATGTGTACCGCGCCTCAGGTCCGGGCGGACAGGGGGTAAACACGACAGATTCCGCCGTCAGGATAACGCATATTCCGACGGGAATCGTCGTCCAGTGCCAGAACGAGCGCTCGCAATTGAAGAACAAGCATTCGGCGCTCAAGGTCTTAAAGGCGCGGATTTACGAAAGAAAGATGCTGGAGCAGGAAGAGAAATTAAAATCTATGTACGCCGAGAAACAAAAGATAGAATGGGGAAGCCAGATACGCTCCTACGTGCTTCACCCTTATATGATGGTAAAGGACCACAGGACAGAGTTCGAGACCGGAAAGGCCGAGCAGGTCATTGACGGCGGATTAGACGAATTGATAGAGGCGTATATACGTTTTACGGCGGGGAAGAAATGATAGGCAAGATAATTTCAAGTATAGTCGGCACACAGAACGAGAGAGAGCTTAAGAAGCTCAAGCCGAAAGCCGATGTAATAAGTTCGCTTGAGTCAAAAATAGCCGCTCTCTCTGATGCCCAATTGCGCGCCAAGACCGACGAGTTCAAAGCGAAGATAAAAGATAAATTAAAGGATTGTGATTTCGCTAAACTCGAGAAGAACGAAAGGCGAAAGGCAGAGAACGAGGCGCTGGAGGAGGTCCTGCCCGAGGCGTTCGCCGTAGTCCGCGAGGCCGGAAAGCGGAACGTAAATATGCGCCATTTCGACGTCCA
>JAUYOH010000039.1 GCA_030695925.1 Candidatus Omnitrophota bacterium | reverse complement strand
TTAGATAATCTATTTCCGTGCGTGAGGCATCTTCCGCATTTACGCCTATAGACTCCGCCCCTAAATCTCTTGCTGTCTTAACCGCACCTGTCATCTCTTTTATTACTGAGGCATGGTCTAATTTACCCTTAAATTTATGCCTGATCATCTGCTCGGATGTGGACATAGAAAGATTTAAATGTCTTATCTTAGGACAGCTCTTGAATGTTTCCTGCGCATCTTCCTCTATTGCCCGAATCCACCCGCCTAAGCGAATAGGAGACAAGACATTCATTTCGGCTAATTCCAAGTTAGCGTTTAAATAGTTTGTTTCATGATGGGTCGTGGGAAAACCAAATTCACTCTGGAAAACCCCCAGCTGATTCAGATAAAGATTAAGTATTGTTTTCTGAAGTTTTGAAAGGCATATCCGGGACGTCTGCACCCCGTCTCTATTGGTTACATCAATAAGATAAATCTTAGGCATCGCATTACCTCCTGTTATGTAAGCTTATTTATGGCTTTGGCTATATTGAAGGCCAAACCATTGCCTTACTGGCTTATAAAACGCTCGATTCTATTTAACCCTTCGATAATATTTTCCATAGAGGTGGCGTATGAGAGCCTGATGTAATTATCGTCTCCGAATACTCCGCCGGGGACAACTGCCACCTGAGCACCGTTTAAAAGCGCATCCGTCAAGTCCATAGAATTCATGATTTTCTTTCCGTTAGCGCTCTTTTGTAAAATACCGGATATATCTACCCAGCAATAAAATGCGCCCTGCGGATTAATCGTACTAATGCCGGTAATTGCATTAACTCTATCCACCATAAAATCGCGTCTTTTCTTAAACTCTTTAACCATCTTTTCCAAATCGTCCTGGCTGCCGATTAAAGCTTCAACACTCGCAGCCTGAGCAATGGAGGTAGGATTAGAGGTTGAATGATCCTGCAGATTAGACATTGCCTGAATTATCTCTTTAGGGCCAGCGGCATAACCAATACGCCATCCGGTCATAGCGTATGCTTTTGAGACTCCGTTGACGACTATAGTTCTTTTTTTAATATCTTCTCCCAAGGAAGCGATGCTCACATGCTGCTGGTCATAAATAACTTTTTCATAAATCTCATCGGAGATACAATAGATTCCTGCTTTACTTATAATTTTACTCAGTTCTTCCAATTCGCTTTCGCCATAAACCATTCCTGTGGGATTAGAAGGAGAATTTAAAATAAGAAGTTTTGTATTAGGCCTGATAGCTTTTTCAAGCTGCTCCGGGGTGATTTTAAAATCGCTCTCCTTGGTGGTATTCAGCATGACGGTTTTTGCTCCCGCGACTTTAACCATTTCAGGATAACTTACCCAATAAGGCGAAGGCAAAATTACCTCGTCACCCTCGTTGCACAGCGTTATGATAATATTGAATATCGAATGCTTTGCGCCACAGGAAACAATTATCTCATCAGGCAAATATTCCAGATTATTATCTTTCTTGAACTTTGCGCTGACAGCGTCCTTAAGCTCTTTGGTTCCAGCGGTAGGAGTATACTTGGTAAACCCCTTGTCTATTGCTTTCTTGGCGGCTTCTTTAATATTAACCGGCGTATCAAAATCCGGCTCGCCCGCGCCAAAACCGATAACATTAATCCCTTCAGCCTGCATTTTCTTTGCTTTGGCAGTTATGCTCAAGGTTGGCGACGGACTAATCTGACTTGTCCTTTTGGATATTATCATAGTTTATCCCTCCTTTAATCGTTAACAAAGATTATATTAATTAAATTCCATCGCCCTCCACGTTAGTCTTTAGTGGACGGGTATGAATTCCGCATTCTCCGCCGCATTTACTCGTCCCAACCCAGCGTCCGGAACGCTCATTATCATCTGTCGTAATTTGCGTGCAGGTAAAACAATCGAGAGAACGATAACCTTCCCGATAAATTGGATTTACCTCTACCGAATAAAGCGCCAGATACTGCCAGACCTCACGTTCTTTCCAGACTAAAATGGGATTTAATTTAAGTAAACCCGGGTCCCGCTCTTCAACTTCTTTATAATCAGTGCGGGTACGCCCTTCAGTGCAACGTAAACCCGTAACCCAGCACGCTGCACCCATTTCTTTAATCGCTCGACTGGTCGGCTCTACTTTCAACAATGCGCAACAGCGGTCGGGATCAGTCCGATAGAGCCCATTAGGAATCTCCACATCATTCTTATAAATTTTGAGTTCTGGATACCTTTGCGTTATCTGATGCATAAATTCAATAGTTTCTTTATGCTGAAATCTGGTAGTAACGATAAAACCTCGAATTTGAGGATTGACACGCTTAGCCAGATCCCACACCGCAAGCGAATCCTTTCCAAGGCTATTCGCTACTACTAAACCATCGCCATATTTCTCATACGCTTCTTTTATAAGGACAAATGACCTATCAACCTTTTCCTTGAAATTGAGGCTATCTACTAATTCCATAGGATTATCTTTGTTATCTAACAAACCCATTGCTTACCTCCTGGCAGTCGAGCAATCAAAGCTGCAGCACAACCCGCGCCAAAACCATTATCGATATTAACTACCACCAGTCCCGGTGAACAGGACTGTAGCATAATGTCTGAGTCTAAAATTTTTGAGCCTTTTTCTTTTTATTGCCTCGAAACACTCCTTATCAACCCTGCTGGCAATGGCAATGCCTGTTGCCTTTGCCATTCCCATTAAAAGCTTAACCACCCATTTGGGTTCTTTGCCTTCGGCAAGGATGACTTCAGGGATGCCGCATTTTTTATCTCTATAGATATCCAGCTTAGCAATATCTTCTATTTCTTTTGTCCTCTTTTCCACAATTATTTCTCCTATCTCTGGTGGACAAAAACGCTATCATGCTCCCACCATCGTTTCTTATGCCTATCTACACAACCAACAAATGCTAGAATCAAAATTATAACGAGCAATATTAGTAAAATAATATTTACCCATACTGCGGACTTCTTCATAAATTATGCCCTCTTCACTTTAACCGTTACCCCTTCATTATCCGCATCTAAAATCATAATCTCTGCCTTTATTCCTTTGGCCGCAAATGCCTTTTTCATTGCTTCGCCAATGGGATCAGGGAACCTATTAGTTATAGCAACTACCGAAGGGCCTGCGCCACTTAAAGCCACGCCATGCGCACCTGCTCCCTTAGCTGCCCTAAAGACATCTTCTAATCCGGGAATTAAGCGCTTCCGGTAAGATTGATGCAGGCGGTCATCCATTCCTAAACCCATTATCTCCAATTCATCGGTCATCATCCCGATGATAAAAAAAGCTACACGGCCTAAATTAAAAACGGCATCATCAAAAGGCACTCTTTTGGGCAAAACCGCTACCGCATCCTTGGTCTTTACCTTTAGATTTTGCGGCACTGCTATAATCGCTCGTAACCCATATCGCACAAAAATGTTTGTGTAGGTAAGCTTGCTATCTTTATATCCGCAAATCGTCATACCTCCTAAAAATGCGGCGGCAACATTATCGGGATGCCCTTCTAAATCAGCGCATAATTGAATTAAGTCATCCTGGGATAATTTCTTTCCGCAGAGTTCATTGGCTGCTACCGCTCCGGCAACAATTGCGGCCGCGCTGCTGCCTAATCCTCTGGCAATAGGGATATGATTGTATATCTCAATCTTTAGCCCTTTAGGTTTATAACCACAAATATCAAATACTTTATAGATTGCTTTAAGTGAAAGGTTGCTTCGGTTTTTAGGAAGCTCATTCTTACCCTCTCCTAAAATTTTTATACTTATACCGAAGTTAGCTTCGCTTATCTCAAGAGTGTTATATAATTCTAAAGCCAGCCCCAAACAATTAAACCCTGCGCCTAAATTTGCCGCGGTGGCAGGCACTCTAACCTTTACCTTCAACTTCTTCCTCCTTAATCTCCGCTTTGCCAGACCCCACTTCTTCTTTTTTAAAGAAGTTGCATTTTGCGAATGATTCTTCTGTGGTGCAATAGTCATTCAGTTCACCTACGGACAGAATCATCATTCCTTTAAAAACTGCGCATCTCTTTAAAATTTTGCCTTCTAAGTATGGACAGGGCATTTCGTTCTATCTTAATTTAATAAAACTGTCTTTATATGTCTCTTTTAGGGTATTCAAAAGCTCTTTTGCCGCTTCCTCATTATCAAAATCGCCCACAAAGACACGGTACCAAGTTTCTTTCTCGGGTAATTCCTTAGCAGAAATGACTGGTTGATAACCTTTTTCTTTCAAGCCTACAGAAACTTTCTCGGCTCTTGTCATTTCCTGAAATGAGGCGACTTGAATAGTAAATTTCTTCTCCAAAGACAAAATTGGCTTTTCTTCTGCTTGTAGCTTAGTCTCGGTTATCGGTACAATTTCCTCCTCAACAGTCTCTGAAGTAGGCAACATTTTTTGTGGTTTACCTAATCCGCCTAATTGAAAAGCGACAAAGACAATGAGTACTGCTAATAAAATTACCAAAGATATAGTCAAGGGTTTTGCTTTAAAAAAATTTATATTGTTTTCCATCGGTTACCTCCTTAACGCTATAGGGATTACTTCTATTTATCAGCCGTATCTTTTTGCCGAACCGCCAGTTTCTCTACTACAACCGCAGGTAAACTCCATCCTGTCATATTCGTTCTACCCAGACAATCCAATGACTTTATTTCAATATTTTTTTCTGTATGCATGGTAAGCTCACATACCTTCGTTCTTTTCTGTAATGGAAAGGTGATTTCTTTATTTTTCTTCAAGTTTATCCACCATGCGATTAATTCATGAGCAATGGATTCCGGCAATTTCCAGCTACGATAGAGCTCATCTTTTGGAGTATCAAAATAACGAATCTCTATGATTCCGTTGTTGGCGAAAAACTCGACCTTTGGACTTTCATCACTCACTTTTTCCCTCCTTTAGTTTTCTGTCTTTTTCTTCCACCTCTTTAGCCATTTGCTCCTTATGTTGCTTTACCTTCTCTCTAATCTCTGAGTGTTTTACGCCTAAAATTTGTGCTGCGAGTATAGCGGAATTTTTTGCGCCTGCTTTACCGGTTGCAACACAAGCCACAGGTACGCCCGACGGCATCTGAACCATGGAAAGAAGCGAATCTAAACCGCCTGAAAGTTGCGTCTGCATGGGCACGCCGATTACCGGAAGCACGGTCCAAGCAGCCATAACTCCGGCTAAATGCGCTGCGCCTCCGGCGGCAGCAATAATGACTTCAAGTCCTCTATTTTCTGCGCTCGAAGCGTATTCATGCGCTTTCCCCGGGGTACGGTGCGCAGAAATAATATTTACTTCAAAGCCGATACCAAACTTCTCCAGGGTTTTCGTTGTCTCCTGCATAGTTTCCAAATCAGAATCGCTTCCCATAACAATACCAACCAGAATTTTCTCAGACATCTCTTATTCCTCCTTTTTGTGGCTTTGGCTATCGGAAGCCAAACCACGGTTTTCTAACCTGTAGCCTTTTGCAAGTCGCAGGTTTACCTCAACTACTTTATTAGCAAATACTATTTCCTCTCTGGATATAGATTGCAACGATTTAACCGCTCTTGGCGAAACTATAATTGCTCCGTTTGGGATGAACTTTTTGTTCGGAATCTTTACCCCCTCTATTACTGCCGAGCTTTTAATAAAAACATTATCTTTTATGAGGGCTTTAAATATTACCGCACCGAATCCGATAAAACACCCCTTCCCGATTTTGCACGGGCCATGAACAATACAGCCGTGCGATAAAGAAGTGTTTTTCCCTATGATTACAGAGCTGTTTCCCAAGGCATGGATAATAACCCTGTCTTGAATATTGCAGTTGTTTCCGATAACGATAAAACTTTTCTGTTCGTCGGCCCTGATAACCGCACCGGGCGCGACAAATACATTTTTGCCGATTTTCACTTTTCCGATAATCACGGCCGTAGGATCGATATAGGCTGTTTTATCAATTTTCGGATAGTTGCCGTTGGGATTACACCGCATCATGCCGACTCCTTAGGCCCTTCCTTTATATGGAGTTAGGAAGGCCTACCCTTTCTGGGTTAATTAATTTTTCTTCGATAAACTTTGTCGAATACTCGCCTTTTTGAAAATCGGGATTATCTAATACTCTCAGGTGAAACGGTATTGTTGTTTTTATTCCTTCCACGATAAACTCACCGAGTGCGCGCCGCATCCTGGCAATCGCCTGTCTTCGGTCATCTGCGTGAACAATGAGTTTGGCAATTAAGGAATCATAATAAGGTGGGATACTATAGCCTTCATAAAGATGGGAGTCTATTCTTACTCCCGGACCGCCCGCAGGAGAATATTTAGTAACTTTACCGGGCGAGGGCATAAAATTATTATCCGGGTCTTCAGCATTGATACGACACTCTATGGCGTGGCCGTTACAAGCGATGTCTTTCTGGGTAAGTTTCAATTTTTCTCCCGCGGCAACGCGAATCTGCTCTTTGACTAAATCTACTCCCGTAATTAATTCAGTAATGGGATGCTCGACCTGGATACGCGTGTTCATCTCCATAAAATAGAAGCTGCCGTCTTTATCCAAAATAAACTCAACTGTCCCCACGCTATAATACCCTACTGCCTTGGCTGCCTTTACCGCCGCCTCACCCATCTTTTCTCTGGTTTTGTTATTTATTGCCGGGGAAGGCGTCTCTTCGATTAATTTTTGATGCCTTCTCTGAATTGAGCATTCGCGTTCTCTTAAGTGAATGGTGTTGCCGAACTTATCGGCTAAAACCTGCACCTCGATATGCCGTGCTCCGTCAATATACTTTTCGATATAAACCTCGTTATTGCCGAATGCTGCCTGTGCTTCGGTCTGCGCCATCTGAAGGCTCGAAACCAAACTCGGCCTGTTATGGGCAATGCGCATTCCTTTACCTCCGCCGCCTGCGGATGCTTTTATCATTACAGGGTAACCGATTCTTTCCGCAATTTTAATCGCATCCTGTTCGTTTTTAACTACGCCGTTGCTTCCCGGTACAGTAGGGACTTTTGCCTGTCTCGCGGTATCTTTAGCTACAGATTTATCCCCCATTCTGGTTATGGCTAAAGGTGGTGGGCCGATAAAAGTTATCTTGCAGGACTCGCAAATTTCGGCAAAATGCGCCCTTTCCGATAAAAAACCATAGCCGGGATGAATTGCGTCTACATCAGCTACTTCGGCAGCGCTGATAATCGCCGGAATATTTAAGTAGCTATCCGAACTCTTTGGCTTACCGATACAGATCGCTTCATCGGCAAACCTAACATGCAAAGAATCCTTATCCGCTTCGGAATAAACCGCAACCGTTTTAATTCCTAATTCTTTGCAGGCCCTGATTACCCTTAAAGCAATCTCGCCTCGGTTGGCAATCAACACTTTATTAAACATGTTTTTCTGACACTCCCGAGGCTTTGCGCAACCTATCCATTATTGCAATCCCTAGGCCCTTTTCCTCCACCGTTTCGGCAATAATAACGTCTACCTTGTCTTTGTCAAAATCTCTCAGCACGGAAAACAGATTAGCGGCACAGGCAACAAGGTCATTGCCAGGACCCAATAACTTTACGTTGAAATCTCCGTATCTATCTTTATTTTCAAATTTTGCCAGTATTCCGAAACGATACCCCTGCAAATCAAACTCGTGTGCTATGTCTTTTACTTTCTCTGTCTGCATCTTGCCGTTACCTTCCATAATCAATATCTTTGCGTTCGGAGCATAATGCCGCGGATACATCCCTGGAGACAAAATGCCGTCTTTTTTATAGAGTCCAACCTGAGGAATTATTCTTCGCAACTCCTCTATTCCGACTCCACCGGGCCGTAAAACACAAAAAGGATCCTGCGTCAAATCGACAATTGTTGACTCAACGCCAATGTCCGTGCTTCCGCCATCTATAACCAAGTTGATTTTACCATCTAAATCTTCAAGCACGTGTTGAGCGGTTGTGGGTGACGGCCTTCCAAAAATATTGGCACTCGGTGCCGCTATAGGAGTTTGTGCTTTTTTAATTAAATCCAGGGCAATCTTATGATTAGGCATACGCACCGCAATCGTATCTAAACCGCCGGTAATGATATCAGGAATTGCTTCCTGCTTTTTCAAAACTACAGTCAGCGGCCCAGGCCAGAAAGCGTCAATTAAATCCAAGGTTATTTTGTATATTTCGCGTGCTACTTTAAACAAATCCTGCTTATCGGCAATATGCACTATCAAAGGGTCTTCCAGAGGCCGGTTCTTTGCCTGAAATATTTTTGCGCAGGCAGCTGGGTTCAAAGCATCCGCGCCTAAACCGTAGACGGTTTCGGTTGGAAAAGCTACCAAGCCGCCGGACTTTATTATATTCGCGGCTTTTATAATATAATCCTGCTCTATACAAAAAGGATTGATTTTTAAGATATCGGTTTTCATTTTTAAAAAACTTATTTCAAGTCTTTGTTTAAGGTAAATATCTCAATCCTCTCCCCTGTCTCTAAATTAAAGCTTGAATGGATATCAACTACTTCAGCGCCGGTTAATTCTTTTATTGTTTGTTCTAACAAAGGCTTAATCTTCTCGATGAGTTTTTCTTTTAATTCCTTTATTAACTCCATCCCCTCTTCTTTTTTG
>JAUYOH010000024.1 GCA_030695925.1 Candidatus Omnitrophota bacterium | reverse complement strand
TAACCGCGACACGGATAGGATGGATCAAGTCCGCGGCTTTTATATTCAGATCCGTGGCTAAATTTCTGACACAATTCTCGATATTTTGCAAATCAAAAGTTTCAAGCGCGCTGAATTTTTCGATCAGGACTTTTAATTTGTCCTTCACGCCGTCTTTCTCGAGGACGGATTTCACCGCCTCCTCATCGTATTCGATCTTATCCAAGAAGAAAAACACGGCCGAATTAGCCAATTCCTCAAGCGTCTTTGCCCTCGGCTGAAAGAGTTTTACTACCTCAATGAGTTTTCCTTTATCATCGATATCTACGTCTTTCTTCGCCGCGAGCGCCGGAGTTATCAACTCGATGAGTTCCTGTGTATTTTTCGTCCTTATGTATTCGCCGTTCATCCATGTCAGTTTGTTTATATCAAATACGGCGCCTGTCTTTCCCACCCGTTCAAGCGTAAATTCTTCTACTATTTCGCCAAGCGGCATCATCTCCTTATTGTCCGCGGGCGCCCACCCAAGAAGCGAGATATAATTTACCAGCGCCTCGGACAAAAATCCCATCTGTTTGTAATCTGAGATGGATGTCGCGCCGTGGCGCTTCGACATGCGTGAGCGGTCAGTCCCCAATATCAAAGGTATGTGGGCAAATTTCGGAGGTTTAATACCGAACGCCTCGTATACCGCAATCTGCTTGGGCGTATTGGAGATATGGTCGTCACCCCGTATTACATGGGTTATCTTCATATCGTAATCGTCTATAACACAAGCGAAGTTATACGCGGGGTATCCGTCGGACTTTATCAATACGAGGTCCTTCTGCAGGCTCATATCGAACGCGACCGGGCCGTGGATCAAATCCTCCATCGTGAGTGTAGCCTTTGGCATCTTTAATATTACCGCCTTCTCGCCTCCTAACTTCCCTTCCTCTTCGTAGGCCTTGCCTTCCTTTAATAGCCTTCCGGCGTAATCGCGGTAAACATCAAGCCGCTTCGTCTGAAAATGCGGGCCTTCGTCCCAATTCATTCCGAGCCATTTCAAAGAACTCGTTATCTCCTGCAAAAATTCATCCTTGGAGCGCTCTTTATCGGTATCCTCGACTCTTAATATGAAGACGCCTTTTTCGTGTCTGGCGAAGAGCCAGTTGAATAGCGCCGTTCGCGCGCTTCCTATATGCAAAAATCCCGTCGGAGACGGGGCGAATCTCACCCTTACCATTTATTGCCTCGAGACAAGTTTTGCGCCTTCTTTTAAGGCCTCTTCATTCATCGGAAGAAGATCGCGCCTATTTGGAGGCAGCACTTCTTTGAGCGCCTCGATCAATGCCCTCATAGAGACTATTTTTAATCTCGCGTTAAGCGCTCCAAGCGCTATCATATTTGCGCAACGGACGTTGCCTAACTTCGTTGCCATCTCTGTCAGCGGGATTTTTAACACATCGACATCATTCCTTGCGACCTGCCTGTCGACTAATGTCGAATTGACTACCAATGTGCCGGCGGCTGTTAGCGATTCCTCGAATCTGTCCAGCGAAGGCCTGTTCATCACGACACATGCGGTCGGATTTGCGACTACCGGAGAGGCAATCATCTCATCCGATATGACGACCATCGAATGCGCCGTCCCGCCTCTTACCTCGGCGCCGTATGACGGCATCCATGTAACTTTAAGTCCCTCTCGCATGGCCGCCCACGCGAGGACTTTACCCATAACCATAATTCCCTGACCGCCGAAACCGGCGAAGACTATCTCTTCTCTCATGCCCTAAGCGTCCTTTATCACTCCCAATGGAAAATATTGTGTCATCTCCCCGGCGATGCGCTTGCACGAATCTTTCGGAGAAAGCCCCCAATATGTCGGGCAGGGAGACAAGACCTCGACGAGCGAAAACCCCTTCTTCTCGATCTGGTTCCTAAATGCTCTCTTTATCGCGGCTTTCGTCTTAAGGACGTTCGCCGGATTACTTACCGAGACCCTCTCGATATATTTTGAACCCGGTATCTCGGCCAGTAACTCCGATATCTTAAGGGGATAACCGTCCCGCGATATGTCGCGGCCGAGAGGAGTAGTGGATGTCTTTTGCCCTATCAGTGTTGTCGGCGCCATCTGGCCGTTCGTCATGCCGTAAACGCCGTTATTTATGAATATGACGGTGATATTCTCGCCGCGGTTTGCGGTATGTATTATCTCCGCGGTCCCGATAGCCGCGAGGTCACCGTCCCCCTGATAACTGAATACGATCTTTTCGGGATGGATGCGTTTTATGCCTGTCGCGACACATGGCGTTCTTCCGTGCGCCGCTTCGGAGCAATCAAAATCCCAATATTCATAGGCGATGACCGCGCATCCGACAGGACAGACCGCTATCACATCCTCGCGTATCCCCAGTTCGTCTATAACCTCGCATATCAACCTGTGGACGATGCTGTGCCCGCATCCCGAACAATAATGAGTCGGGACGTTCCGTAATGAGTCCGGCCGCTGGAATACCTTTTTCATGCGTAGATCCTCTTCTTCGGTTTTGCCTTCAATATGTTTCTTATAGTATCGAGGACGATTTCTTCCGTCGGAACTCCGCCGCCTGCCCTGCCGTAAAAATGTATGGGCCTTTTCCCTAAAACTGATAATCTCACGTCTTCCACCATCTGGCCCGCGCTCATCTCGACCACCAAAAACGCCTTCGCCTTCTTCGTCAATTTATGGATCTGAACTTCCGGAAACGGCCATAACGTAATCGGCCGCAGCATACCGACATGCATCCTCTCGCGGCGCGCCTGCGATATAGCCGCGCGGACTATCCTGCTGGTTGTGCCGTAGGCAACGATAATTAAATCGGAATCCTCGGTGTATACCGACTCAAAACGCGTTTCCTTTGATTTGATCCTGTTGTATTTCATCTGCAATAATTTATTATGCTCTTCGAGCTCTCCTTCGCCTAAAAGAAGCGAGCGTATCACATTCGGCTTTCTTCCCCCGCAACCTGTCAATGCCCACGACTTATGGGAAGAAGAACGGTACTCGCCGTTCGCTATACGGCCGCGGGCTGACGGACGGTGCCTTACAACCTCCACGGGCTCCATCATCTGCCCCAGTAGACCATCGCCCAATATCATGGCGGGGCCCCTGTATTCATCGGCCAAATCGAAAGCCAGTTGCGTCAAGCCCCACGCTTCCTCGACGGTCGCGGGAGCCAATACGATCGTCCTGTAATCTCCGTGCCCGCCGCCTCTTGTCGCTTGAAAATAGTCGGCCTGCGACGGCGCTATATTGCCGAGACCCGGGCCGCCACGCATCATATTGACTATCACAGCCGGCAACTGGCAGGCCGCAAGATACGATATCCCCTCCTGTTTTAAGCTGATCCCCGGGCTTGAGCTCGATGTCATCGCGCGGGCACCCGCCGCGGAAGCGCCGAAGACCAGATTAATCGCTGCAAGTTCCGATTCCGCCTGGATGAACGTTCCGCCGGACTCGGCCATACGGCAAGCCATATATTGCGTGAGTTCATTCTGCGGCGTTATCGGATATCCGGCATAAAAGGTGCATCCCGCCTGAATAGCAGCCTCTCCTATGACATCGTTGCCGCACATCAATACCTTGCTCATTTATATACCTCGATACATATATCCGGGCACATAATAGCGCACGTCTTGCAAGCGGTGCATTTACCCATATCTAAAAATTTAGCCGGACGGACGCCGCGGATATTCAGTTTCTCATCCATTACTATCAAATTCAAAGGACAGCTTATGGAACACAACTCACAGCCTTTGCACGCCTCTCTGTCTATCGTTATCTTAGCCATATATTTCCTTTATCTGTGCGGCTATCCCTTCGACATCCAAGCCGTATCTCTTAAGAAGTTCTTCTTTTTTGCCGTGCTCGATAAATTTATCGGGAAGGCCGATCCTTTTTACCATGATGCCTTTGATCTTTTCCTTCTCAAAGAATTCCAAGACCGCGCTGCCGAAACCGCAGTCAAGGACGCCTTCTTCGATCACGACGAATTTCTTTATCTTTGCGGATAGCGCTTTCAATAAATCTTCATCGAGCGGTTTTACAAATCTCATATTAATGACCGCGGCCTTTATCCCTTCTTTCGTTAATAAATCCGCGGCGCGGCAGGAAGGCCATACCGTCGAACCTATCGACAAAATAGCCAAGTCGTTGCCTTCTGATATAACCTCGGCTTTGCCATAATCCAGAGGTGCGCATTTATCCGCGTCTGCCGTTAATTTTCCTCTCGGGTAGCGTATAGCGACCGGCCCTCTGCAGTTGTATGCGGCGAACTTAAGCATCTCTCTTAACTCTCTTTGGTCCTTCGGCGCCATGATCGTGATATTCGGCATATGCCTCAAATACGGTATGTCGAATAGGCCGTGGTGTGTCGGTCCGTCTTCTCCGACTATACCTGCGCGGTCCAGACAAAGAATTACATGAAGGTTCTGAAGACACACGTCATGTATAATCTGGTCGTATGAGCGCTGTAAAAATGTCGAGTATATCGCCACGACCGGGATTAAACCTCCTTTGGACAACCCCGCGGCAAAAGTTATAGCGTGCTGTTCGGCCATGCCCACGTTAAAAAATCTCTCCGGATACGCCTGCCCGAACTTCTCAAGGCCCGTCCCTTCGGGCATCGCAGCGGTTATCGCGACTATCTTTTTGTCGTCCTCGGCCATTTCCATTACGGCATCGGAGAAGGCATCCGTAAAAGACGGCTCACTCCGGCTATCCGTCTGGGCGGTGCCCTTGACCTCTCCCGTTTCGATATCAAACGGGGCCGTCCCGTGAAATTTCTCCGGATGGTTTTCCGCGTAAATATAGCCCTTGCCTTTCTTCGTGATCGCGTGAATTAAGATGGGGCCCTCAAAAGTCAGGACATTTTTGAGTGTCGCGATCAATTCTTCTGCGTTATTTCCGTCTATCGGGCCGACATATCTTATCCCCAGTTCCTCAAATAACATCCCCGGTATGAGCAGATTCTTGACGCCCTCTTCCAGCTTTTTCGCGGCCCTGTAGACCCTGAACCCGTACCACGGGACCCTCTTTACAAGGCCTTCCATATCTTTATGTATCTTGTTGTAAGTGGGATTCGTCAATATCTTATTCAGATATTTCGACAGCGCGCCGACCGAACGGGCGATAGACATCTCGTTGTCGTTTAGGATTATTACCATATTCGTCTTGCTTTGGCCGGCGTAGTTTAGCGCTTCAAACGCCATGCCGCCGACGAGCGAGCCGTCGCCGATGACGGCGACCACCTTATAAGATTCGCCGTTTAAGTCCCTCGCCTTGGCAAGGCCCATGGCGGAAGAGATCGAGGTCGAGCCGTGGCCGACGGTAAACGGGTCATATTCACTCTCGTAAACATTAGGAAATCCGCTTATTCCTCCGAGTTGGCGCATCGTCTTAAATCTCTCGCGCCTGCCTGTCAATATCTTATGCGCGTAGGCCTGATGGCCGACGTCCCATATTATCTTGTCTTCCGGAGCGTTTAAGCAATAATGAAGGGCGATCGCGATCTCAACGGCCCCGAGGCTCGCCGCCAGATGTCCGCCTGTCTCCGAGACGACCTCCACTATCAGCTCGCGGATCTCTTTGGCGAGAAGTTTTATCTCTTCCTGGCTTAGCCCCTTTAAGTCCTGCGGAGAATTTATGGAATTCAATATCTTGAACATACCTTACTTCTTGCGGGTTAAAAGAAAATCGGCCAAGTCCCTTAAGGCCTTAGCCTTTCTGCCAAATACCCTTAACTCCTGTTTTGCCCTCTCAACGAGCCTGGCGGCTTCTCTCCTGGCGCCGCCTACGCCAAGGGCCAGCGCGAAACCTTCCTTATCTAATATATCATCTATCACCTGAAAGGTAAAGCCGATATATGCCCCGTATCTCTCCAGCGCTCTGACTTTTTTATCGGAGGCGCCGGTCGCTATCGCCCCTACTTTACAAGATGCCGCGATCAGGGCGCCTGTCTTGTGGGCATTGATATAGGTAAGGGTCGGCAGATCCGTTTCTGCCCTCTCTTCTATATCAACTACCTGGCCGCCTATCATGCCGTATGTCCCTATGGCCTCGGTCACCGTCCTGATGATATTATTATTTATCCCGGGGTTTTTGCCGCGGGACAGCAATTCCATCGCGAATGTAAGGAGCGCGTCCCCGGCCAGGATACCGATCGCTTCGCCGAACTTCTTATGACAGGTAAGTTTCCCTCTCCTGTAATCATCATCGTCCATAGCGGGCAGATCGTCGTGGATCAATGAATAGGTATGCAACATCTCGATTGCGCAGGCGACAGGCAAAGCTTCTTTGATCTTTCCGCCGCACGCCTCGCACGAGGCCAGGACAAGTATCGGCCGGATGCGCTTTCCGCCCGAGAATGCCGAGTATCTCATCGCCCTATGTATCGCCTTGGGATAATCGGTATCTCTCGGAAGGTATGAATCAAGCGCCGCGTCTATGACCTTGCCTTTATTCTTCAGGTATTCGGTGATCTTCATATGGCCTCGTCTCTAATTTGCCGGAGCCTGACTTAACCAGGATCTCCACTTTCTTGCGCGCCGACTCTAATTTCTTCGAGCAGAATTGCGCTAACTTCACGCCCTCCTCGTATTTCTTGAGCGAATCATCGAGCGAGAGGTCTCCCGACTCAAGGTCAGCGACTATCTTCTCCAATTTCTTTAACGCGTCTTCAAATTTCATCTCGGCCGTCATCTAAGCCTCCTCCTTCGTTATCTCTTTGACCTCGCTTATCAATCGCCCCTTATAAAGCTTCGTCTCTATCATATCACCGCGCTTTATACCCTTAGCGTCTCTTGCCACCTTGCCGCCGGGCAGTTGCAGAGTTATGCTATAACCGCGTTTTAAGACAGCCAGCGGAGAAAGCGCCTCTAACTGTCCGGTGACAGTATTGAATCTCTCCGCCTTTATATTTATCATATGAGAGAAATATTTCCTGTGTGTCTTTAGCAGATCGTCGAGCCGCTCTTCGTGGCGCTCTATCGCTTCAAACGGATATTTAAACGCCGGGCTCTCCAAGAGATCCGCCATCCGGCTCTCAAATATCGATACGGAATTGTCAAGAGAAGCCCTCAAATCCTTTAAGAAGCCCTGTATTGTCTCAATAAAATCTTCTTTTTTCGCTATCACAAGTTCGGCGGCGGCAGACGGAGTAGGCGCCCTTAAGTCAGCGACGAAATCAGAGATCGTATAGTCCACCTCGTGGCCTACCGCGGAGATGACCGGGATCTTCGAGGCGTAGATCGCGCGCGCGACCGCTTCCTCGTTAAAAGCCCACAGGTCCTCAAGGCTCCCTCCTCCGCGCGCCAGTATCAAGACATCGATATCTGATATACGGTTAAGGTCCCCTATCGCCGTGGCTATCTCCTCGGCCGCGCCCTCGCCCTGAACCTTGACAGGGCATATCAATATCCCGATATCGTCAAATCTGCGGCGTAATATATGTAATATATCGCGTATGACCGCGCCGGTAGGCGAGGTCACGATGCCTATCCTGGAGGGAAAGACCGGGATCGGCACCTTATGCGCCTCGTCAAACAGCCCCTCCTTCTGCAGACGCTCCTTCAGCTGCTCGAAGGCAAGCTGTAATTCACCGACTCCTTTGGGCTCTACCTGCTCAACGTAAAAGGAGAGTTTTCCATATCTTCCGTAAAAGCTCACCTTTCCGAAGCAAAGAATTTTTAAACCGTCTTTGATCTGGAATTTCAGGCTTTGATTTGCATTACGGAAAAAAATACCGGGAATAACAGATTCCGCATCCTTCAAACTAAAATACATATGTCCTGCGGTGTCCATCTTAAACCCCGACACCTCACCCTCGACCCACACGCCGGTAAAAGTGCCCTCGAGGACGGCTTTTATCTCTCGCGTGAGCTGAGATACGGTATAAATAAGCCTGCCTGTCGCTACCTGATCGGTCGGAAACATAACAAATTATTTAGGTAAGCTTTTCCTGAATCCTCTTTATGGAAGTGGCCTTGCCTGTCTTCTCATCACAGCCTATTATAACGCCCTGAAGCTGGATATTCGAGTCGGCCATCTCAAATCTTGTAGGAAGCCCGGTTATAAAACGCCTGATTATCTGCTCCGGCCTTCTTCCCAATACGGAATCAAAAGCTCCGGCCATGCCAAGGTCGGTTATATAGGCCGTCCCTTTCGGGAATATCCTCTCGTCCGCCGTCTGTATATGCGTGTGAGTCCCGCAGACAGCGCTGACAAGCCCGTCTAAATAAAAACAGAGCGCCAGTTTCTCGGAAGTCGCCTCTGCATGTATGTCCACGATGATGACAGGCGCCTGAGCCTTTATCTTCTCTATCTCCCTGACAGCCGCCTTAAACGGGCAATCGACCGCCCGCATAAAGACCCTGCCGACTAAATTTATGACGCCGACTTTCGCGCCGGTCTTCGAATGCATGACGACGGAGCCGTTGCCGGGAGCACCTTCTGGATAATTAAGCGGGCGCAATATCCTCTGCTCTTTATCTATGGCCTCGAGGATCTCTTTTCTGTCCCATATATGGTCGCCGTTGGTCAGGACATCCACCCCCAGATCAAGCAGGTCCTTGGCGGTATCAGGGGTCAAGCCAGCGCCGCCTGCCGCATTCTCGGAGTTGGCAATAGTAAAATCTATCTTCTCTCTTTGTTTTACCTTCGGAAGCATGACTTTTACGGCTTCGCGGCCCGGATTTCCGACCACATCACCGATGAATAATATGTTCATTTAACGGCTTTCTGTTTATTTGGCGTATTCTATGGCCCGCGTCTCGCGTATGACGGTTATCTTTATCTGGCCGGGATATTCCATTCCCTCTTCTATCTTCTTCTTTATCTCGCGCGCCAGGACCGTCGCCTGCGCGTCGGTTATCTTATTCGGCTCGACGACAACTCTTATCTCGCGACCGGCCTGTATGGCGTACGCCTTCTCAACACCCTTAAACGAATCCGCGATCTCCTCTAATTTCGCAAGACGTTTTATGTATATCTCAAGCGTCTCACGACGAGCGCCGGGGCGCGCGCCTGAGACCGCGTCGGATGCGCTCGCTAAAACAGTGTAAATAGAGATGGCCGCAATCTCGCCGTGATGGCCTTCGATTGCATTTATGACTATCTCGTTCTCACCGTATTTCTTCGCTATCTCGGCGCCTAACTTCGGATGTGCTCCTTCTACCTCGTGGCTTACCGCCTTGCCTATATCATGCAGAAGCCCTATACGTTTGGCGAGGTTAGCGTCGAGACCAAGTTCGTTGGCCATCGTCCCCATGATAAACGCCGATTCTTTCAGATGGTCCAGGACATTCTGGCCGTAGGAAGTCCTATATTTTAACTTGCCGAGCAATTTTATAAGTTCAGGATGGATTCCGCGGAGGCCCATCTCAAAGACAGCATGTTCGCCGGCCTCCTTAATAGAGACCTCCATCTCTTTCTTGACTTTCTCGACAATCTCTTCTATCCTACCCGGATGAATCCTTCCGTCTTCCATAAGACGCGTCAATGCTATGCGCGCAATTTCTCTCTTTACGGGGTCGAACCCGGAAAGTACGACGGCCTCTGGTGTATCATCTATTATGACATCAACACCGGTCGCCATCTCAAGGGCGCGGATGTTGCGCCCTTCCCTGCCGATGATCCTTCCCTTCATCTCATCGCTGGGCAGATTTACGATGGAAACCGTCGTCTCGACCGTATGTTCCACCGCGCAACGCTGTATAGCGGTCGCGAGGATCTCCCTCGCTTTCTTATCGGATTCCTGTTTAGTTTCCTCTTCTATGCGTTTTATCATAACGCCCGCTTCCTGCCTTACATCCTCTTCCATTCTCGCGAGCAGTAATTTTTTCGCCTCTTCCGCGGTCAGGCCGGATACCCGCTGCAACCTGTCTTTTTCTTCCGCCAAAAGGACCCTGTATTCCTCCTCCATCGCATGCATCTTCTCTTCTTTTGCGGTAAGGCCTCTTTGCCGTTCGGCGAGTTCCTTCTCTTTCTTATCCAAGATCTCGACTTTTCTGTCTAGGTTCTCTTCTCTCTGGATGAGGCGCTTCTCGAGATTGGCGATCTCCGCGCGCCTGTCTTTCGTCTCCTTCTCGAAATCGGATCTTACTTTATGCAACAGGTCTTTCGACTCGAGCTCTACTTCCTTCTTCTTCTCCTGCGCTTTCTTTTCGGCTTCTTCTATTATGCTCTTGGCTCGCGCCTCGGCAGACTGTACCTTCTTCTCCGCATACATCTTCCTTATAAAAAACCCTAAGCCTCCGCCTATAAGAAGGCCGAGGGCGGACATTAAAAGACCATTCATTGAAGATACCCCCTTTGTAGTGTTCTCGGTTGCTCCGAGACACCTTTATCAATAGTTAAACTTTTCCTAATCTGATTTGTTTATGCGGTAAGAAGTACGGTGACGGGTTGGTCGTGAGAAAGCGTAGGCAGGCGCCTGACCACTTGGAATTTAAACGCAAGTCCGATTCTGGGAATACCCTTCCTCAGCCCTGCGAGGAATTTGTCATAATAACCCATTCCCCGGCCCAGGCGGTTCCCCTCTTCGTCAAACGCTATTCCGGGGACGATCGCCAGATCTATAGAACGCGGATGATAAACCTTCATATGAGCCTTCGGCTGATAAATTCCGTAAGGGCCCTCAACCAAATCTTTATTGGGATCCATTATCTCGGACACCACCATTTTTCGTTTTCTCACTTTTATAACCGGTACCAGAACCACCTTACCGCGTACCAATGCCGCCTCGATCATCGGCCTCGTCTCAACTTCGCCGTCTTTCGAGACGTAAAACATAAGGACATCAGCGCGCCTGAATTCGGGCATCGCCAAGAGTTTCCTTCGTATTGCAAGGCTCCTTCTGTGCCTTTCCTCCTCCTTTTGAGTTTTTAACCTATTAAGGATTATTTTTCTTAAGTCGCTTTTTAGTTTTTCTACCATCTATTATAAGTTAAAATGAGATTTAGTCAAGTTAAACATTTACGGGTGTTCGTGGCCTTCGTCGTGCTCACCTTTTAATTTTATCTCTGGAAACTCTTTCTCGCGCCCGGATTTCACCAGATAGTCTTTTATGGCCGACCTTAACGCGTCCTCGGCCAGGACAGAACAATGCATCTTGACAGGCGGAAGCCCTCCGAGCGCCTCGGCAACCGCCCTGTTGGATATCTC
Organism: Candidatus Omnitrophota bacterium; assembly: GCA_030695925.1. GTDB lineage: Bacteria > Omnitrophota > Gorgyraeia > Pluralincolimonadales > Pluralincolimonadaceae > JAGUXU01. The sequence continues at coordinate 21,536 of JAUYOH010000024.1, read as the reverse complement.
AAGCGCCTCGGGAATCGACTTGCCCTTGACCATCTCGGTAACCATAGATGATGTGGCGATTGCGGCCCCGCATCCGAAGGTCTTAAACTTGACGTCTACTATCTTGTCGTCCTCTATCTTTACGTAAAGCCGCATGACATCGCCGCAGACAGGGTTGCCGATAGTCCCCACCCCGTTGGCGTCAGGCAGCTCCCCGACGTTCCTGGGATGCATGAAATGGTCCATTACTTTCTCTGAATACTGTCCGTTCATAGATAACCTAATATACTATAAAAACAACCGTTTATCAAGTAACGAGATATATGTCCTACTTGTCCAAGAGCGGTTTGATATCACTCTCGAACTGCTTTTTTGAGATCGCCCCTACATACTTTCGTCCATTTAAACTATTTACCGGCCGAGGAAAGCCACGATCCGAGATAGCCTGAGAGTGTGCCGAAATAATCCGTAAATATCATCACCCCGATCGCGACTATAAACAACCCGCTTATCACCGAGATTATCCTTAGGTATCTCTTTATCCTCTTAAAATACGAAAGAAAATTATTTATGAGCAGGCTTGATATAAAAAAGGGGATACCTAAACCCAGCGAGTAGCTCAATAGAAGTATCGCCCCCTGCGCCACGGTCGCCGTCGTCGAACCTAAGATCAATATAGACGATAGGGCCGGACCCACACACGGCGTCCATCCCAAAGAAAATACAGCGCCGACTAAGAATGAACCGAGATACCCCATCGGTTTGGACTTGATCTCCAGCTTCCTTTCCTTTTGTAAAAACCCCAGATTCAGGAAGCCGGCGATATTAAGCCCGAACAAGACCACTATTATGCCGCCGATCTTCTTTATCAGGGCCTGATGCTGCGATAAAAAACCGCTCAAGAAAGTAAAGGAGAGGCCTAAAATAACAAAGACGGCGGTAAACCCGCATATAAAAAGTAGGGAGTGAGCCGCCGTAAGAAATCTTATCTTCTTCGGAAGCGCCTCCTGCGTCAAGTCGCTGAATGTAATGCCGGTTATATAGGAAAGGTATGAGGGAATAAGCGGTAAGACGCAGGGAGATAAAAAAGATATGAGCCCCGCGATGAACGCAACCACGATGGTTACAGATTCCGGACCTTGCTGCATTAGGCTACACCCTCCATAAGTTCAGCTTCGCCTCGTCAACCGGCTTTGCCTTTAGATATTTATCCTCGCCGAGACGCGCACCGAAATATCTTATCTTTACTTCTCCATTTTTGCCCTCGCCTAAAGCGTATCTGGCGGTGACCGATGCCGCCTCATTTATGAATTCGCTCTCAACGCCGTGCGTTGAGGCGCCCCGCAAGAGAGAGACCGGGCCTAACGGCTCCTGCGCGTGGAATATTATATCGTCTTCTTTCTTCAGGGCCGCGATCTTGTGATTTTCCGACTCGTTTCTGCCGACGACGAGTTTTATTCGCGGGGAGACCCTGAAATGCCGGCCGTATTTAAGGAGATTCACATCCGCGAGGTTAAAATCCGGATTATGCTTCATTAAATCTCTCATCCTGTTCGCGAAATCCTTTACGGTAAGAAGGCACCCGCCTGCCGAACACGGATAATCTTTTATATTGAATTTTTCCGCCAGCGAGATTTGCGATTTTCTTGAACGCCCGGCTATCGCCAAAAGTTTATTCCTGTCGAGCGTCCCTTTCTCTTCCGGAATAGTCGGAGAAAAGAACTTTGCTGAAAGCGGCCTTACCAGATATCCCTTAAGCCCGGAGTCGCGCTCGATTATGTTCATCGCTTCCCTTCTCTGCGACATCGGCCGCTGCCCCAAGACCTCTCCCGTGAAGATAAACGAGGCGCCGGCCTCTTCCATATACTGTTTTGCTTTCTTAAAACAGAATATACGGCAGTCGAGACAGGGGTTCATGCCGCTTCCATAACCGTACTTCGGTCTTTTGATGACCTCCAGATATTCTTCGGATATGTCGATTACTTTAAGCGGCACATTCAATTGCTCGGCGGCTTTTTGGGAAGCGAGGCAAGTCGATCCCTTGGAAGTGCAAGTGCAAAAGACCGTCACAAAATTGACCGCCTCGACCTCTATTCCCTGTTCAAGTATAAGCTTTGTGGCCACGATAGAATCCAACCCGCCGCTTAGAAGCCCTATTGCCTTTATTTTCTTTTCCATAACGACTCGATTCTCTCTTTCATGCTCTTCTCAAAACCTATATCGCCCGGCTCGTAGTATGTTGTCTTTTTTGGAATATATTCCTGTTCGACAAAATGGCCCTTGAACTCGTGCGCGTATTTATAACCTTTGCCGTGCCCCAATCTCTCTGAATCCATCGAAGCATCCTTCAAGTGTGTCGGGACCTCCATTGTCCTGCCTTCCTCTACGTCTTTGAGCGCCTTCTCTATTCCCAAGTACGCGGAATTAGATTTCGGCGCGCAGGCGATGTAGACCGTCGCCTCGGCAAGAGGGATGCGGCATTCGGGAAGCCCCACAAATTCCGATATCTGCAAAGCGGCGTTCGCGACGACCAATGCCTGCGGGTCGGCAAGCCCTACATCCTCTGCCGCGCATATCACGATACGGCGCGCGATAAACCTCGGGTCCTCGCCCGCGTAGAGCATCTTGGCCAGCCAATATAGCGCCGCGTCAGGATCCGAGCCGCGCATGGATTTTATAAAAGCGGATATGGTATCGTAATGGCCGTCCTCATCCTTGTCGTAAACGACGGCCTTCTTCTGTATGCATTCCTGCGCGACCTGAAATGTTATATTGATATTTCCGTCCGGCGATCTTGGGGTCGTAAGCGCCGCCAATTCCAATCCGTTTAAGGCGCGCCTTGCGTCGCCGTCTGATAATTTCGCTAAAAATTCCAGCGCCTTTTTATCGATACGGACAGGCAAAGCGCCCAAACCCCTCTCCTTATCCTTAAGGGCGTTATTTAATACCGCCAATATCTCATCGGCGGATAACGCTTTTAACTCAAAGACCAGGGAACGCGATATGAGAGGCGCCACGATCGAGAAGAAAGGATTATAAGTAGTCGCGCCGATCAATACCACAACACCGGCCTCAACATCAGGCATAAGGACATCCTGCTGCGCTTTATTAAACCTGTGCAACTCGTCTATAAAAAGGATCGTCTTCTGGTCGTAAAGCTCTCGCCTTTGCTTGGCGGCTTCTATCTCTTTCCTTAATTCCTGGACGTTAGAGGTAGTCGCGTTAAGCTGGACAAAATGAGCTTTCGTGACATTGGAGATTACATGGGCAAGGGTCGTCTTCCCTGTTCCCGGCGGGCCGTAGAGAATAAGAGAGGTGATTTTATCCGCTTCTATCGCGCGCGTCAGGAGCCGTCCCGGGCCTAAAATATGCGTCTGGCCCACGAATTCCTTCAGATTAACGGGCCTCATCCTGACGGCGAGAGGTTCGCTCTTTACGGGATTTTTCTTCTTATTCTTCTTCTCGAACAGGTCTTTCATAAAAAACCCCCACCATGCCGTTCTAGCTGATAATTTTTGAACCTATGTTTGTATAGGTGGGTGCCTTCTTAAAAGCTTCATGTTCCCCGACGGATCGGGGCCTGCAATCCGCTCTTAAAGTTAGGCTCCCTGTATTTTGGTGTTGGCTCAAAATACATCAAACTAAAACGCGCACAGCAGGGAATTTATCAAATTAAGTATATCATACGGAGACAGAAAGTTCAATATCTGGTGAAGAACTTACCGTATTTTCGCGTTAAAGCGTCCGGCCAACACCTCCCGAATTTTTTTATCAAGGACGTTTACTTCTTCATCGGTCAACGTCCTATCGGAAGCCCTGTATTCCACGGAATACAAGATACTCTTTGAGCCCTTTGGAACTTGCTCTCCCCGGTAGAGGTCAAACGGTTTGACGGAAACCGCTAAATCGCCGCAGGTCCTCTTTATCAAGCCTGTGATCTCGCTGTTGGAGATCTTATCATCGACTATCAGGGATATATCGCGTATCATAGACGGATATCTCGGGAGCTCAACGAACTTTTGCCCGGGTTTAGCGTGCGCGCACATCGGTTTTAAATCCAGCTCGCTTACAAAAATCGGAACTTTAATGTCATAACCGTCCAAAACGGCTTTGTTAAGTTTTCCCAATATACCGATATCTTTGCCGTCTATCTTTATCGACGATGATGCCGAAGGCGCGAGCAATGGCGAGGCCTTGGCCTCGAACTCATATCCAGAAATCCCAAGTTTTTCGAATACTGCCTCGATTATGCCTTTGAGGTCGAATATATCCAGCGCCGTTTTATTGCGCCAATCCTTCGCCTTAATCCCGCATAATGCTATCGCCAAGACGCCCTTCTCGGAAGGAGTACCGTCATCCTTGCAAAAATATGATTTGCCAAGCTCGAATATCCGCATATCCGGGATTTTCCTGTTTATATTATGCGACAGGACATCCATAATCCCGCACAAAGCGGACGGACGAAGCGCTTCGGATCCCGAGCTTAGCGGATTTTGGACTTTAGGCAGTTTATCTTCCCCGATATTCATAATCTTATTGACGATACTGCCCTTACTTATAAGCGCATGGCTTATAACCTCGTTTAATCCCATACCTACGAGGGATTCTCTTATCATCTCCTCTGTGGCTTTCCCGGTGCTCTTCTGGCTCCCCTTGCCCCAGATGGAAATCTTCGTCAACGTCTCAGGAACTTTATCATAACCGTATATGCGCGCTATCTCTTCAATAAGATCTATCCCTTCCTTAAGGTCTGCCCTGAACGAAGGGACCAAAATCTCCAACGAATCTTTTCCTTTTTGCTTTACCTTTAATCCTAGGCCCTTCAGTATAGACGCGCACTTCGATGCCGGAACTTTCATGCCCAATATCTTATTGGCCTTTGAAATTCTTAAAGTTATCTTAGCCTGCTTTGCGGTTCTTGTCCCCGCGTCTACCGCTTTTGATATCGCCTTCGCTTTCGCCAAATCGCATATAAGCGCTGTCGCGCGGTTTGACGCGGATACTACACCGTCTAAATCGACTCCCCTCTCAAATCTATATGAGGATTCGGTCGAAATCCCCAGCTTCTTCGCGGCCATCCTTATCGTCGGCGGATCGAAATAAGCGCTCTCCGATAAAATCCTCTTTGTGGAAAAAGTGACTTCCGTTTCCTTTCCGCCCATCACTCCCGCGATCGCGACCGGCTTTCCGGCATCGGCGATAACTAATATGCTCTCGTCAAGTTTTCGCTTTACCCCGTCTATCGTAATTATCTCCTCGCCCTTACGCGCCTTTCTGACTATAATCTTGCCGCCATCTAATTTATCGTAGTCAAAAACATGTAACGGCTGCCCTAATTCCATAATACAGAAATTCGTTATATCTACAACGTTGTTTACCGGCCTTACTCCGGCGCCTTCGATCTTTTCTATGAGCCATTTCGGAGAAAGCCCCACCTCGACACCGTCAATTATGCGCCCCGCGTATCGTAGACATCCTTTTTTATCTTCTATGGTTATCGAGGGTTTGAGTGAGGTGGATTCTTTCGGCAGTTTTACATCTACGGATTTTAACTTTGAACCGGTGATCGCCCGGATTTCTCTTGCCACACCGTAGACGCTAAGCCAGTCCGGCCTGTTAGAGGTGATCTCCGCATCGAATATGTAATCCCCGCCCTTTTGGTCGACAGATTTTATCTCGAGGCCGGCCATAGTAAGCCTCTCAGCTAGGTCCTTGGGGCTGGCCTTAAAACTTATATATTCTTTTAACCAGTTATATGACAGTTTCATTCTATTTGAACTGCTCCAGAAATCTCATATCGTTCTCGTAAAACAGCCTTATATCGTTTATCCCGTATTTGAGCATCGCGATGCGGTCAACGCCCATACCGAAAGCGAACCCCGTTACTTTTTCAGGGTTATACTTTACCGCCTTAAAGACATTAGGATGGACCATTCCGCATCCCAATATCTCAAGCCATCCTTTTTTCCCGCACACGCTGCAACCCGAGCCGCCGCAGATTATACAGGATACATCCACCTCAGCGCTCGGCTCCGTGAACGGGAAGTAATGCGGCCTGAATCTGACCTTCGTCTTTTCTCCGAAATATTCTTTCACGAAAACGCTTAACGCGCCTTTAAGGTCCGCGAACGTGACGTCTTCTCCGACGACCAAACCCTCCACTTGGTGAAACATGAAAGAATGCGACGCGTCAACCGCGTCCGGACGGTAGACTTTGCCCGGGACAATTATCTTAAACGGAGGTTTCTCTTTTTCCATAAATCTTGCCTGAACAGGCGAGGTATGGCTGCGCAAGAGATATTTATCTTTTATATAGAACGTATCAAATGCGTCGCGTGACGGATGGTCAAGCGGGATATTTAACGCCTCGAAATTATAGAACTCCGTCTCTATCTCCGGCCCCTCGACGATCTTAAAGCCCATCCCCAGAAAGATATCGCAGATGTCTTCTATGGTCTTTATTATCGGGTGTCTGGTGCCAATGGGCGGTTTAAAACCGGGAAGGGTCAGATCGACAAAGTCTTTAGGCAGCGCTGCCGATACGGAAAGCTCACCCTGCTTTGCCTTTAATAATTCGTCTATTCTTGTCTTAAGCGAATTTAATTCGCTCCCGAACTTCGGTTTGTCCTGCGGCGGCAGGGACGCTAGCTGGCCAAAAAGCTCGGCGACCCGGCCTTTTCTTCCTAAATACTTCACCCTTAAGTCATCGAGCGACTTCAGGTCAGTCGCCGCGGATATCTCGCTTCCGGCTTCGACCTCTACTGCTTTTATCTTATCTAGCATTTATTTTGACTTGCTTACTTCCTCGACCAACTTCGTGAAAGCGGGCTGGTCATTGATGGCCATATCGGAAAGGATCTTCCTGTCCAGTTCGATCTTGAGTTTCTTTAAGCCGTTTATGAATTTCGAGTACGTTATGCCGCATTGTCTGCAGGCGGCGTTTATCCGTATGACCCACAGCGCGCGCATCTCGCGTTTTATTACTTTTCTGTCGCGGTACGCGTAGACCATCGCCCTTCTTACGGTCTCCCGCGCCTTCTTATACAGCTTCGAACGGCCTAAAAAATAACCCTTCGCCTTCTTTAAAACCTTCTTCCTGCGTTGTCTCTTAGCAGGCGTATATTTCGCCTTAGGCATTTTTCGTATCTCCTTTTTGTCACTTTACGCATACGGCAACAATTTCATTATCTTCTCGCGCTCGGGCTTGCTGACCAAAGCGGTCTTACGCAACCCTCTTTTCCTCTTCTTCGATTTATGCGACAACAGGTGGCTCTTGCCTCCCTTGCGCCTTAATACCTTTCCTTTTCTTGTTATCCTGAACCTCTTGGCTACGGATCTTCGTGTCTTTAGTTTCGGCATGAATGCGCTCCTTTATGTTTTATCTATTTCGGGCCCACTATCATTATTATCGCGCGGCCCTCTCTAAGCGGCGGTTTCTCTATTTGCGCTACCTCGGCAATATCCGCTTTCAACCTCTCCAGGACCCTTGTCCCGAGTTCCATATGCGCCATCTCTCGCCCGCGGAAAATAAGCGTGACCTTGACTTTATCCCCACGCGCCAGAAATTTTTTGACGAATCCTAATTTGACCTGATAATCATGATCACCGATCTTGGGTTTAAGCCTTATCTCCTTGATGTGAGTCGCGTGCTGTTTCTTCTTCGCCTCCTTCTCCTTCTTCTCCTGTTCGTATTTATACTTCGAGAAGTCCATTATCCTGCATACCGGAGGCTTTGCCTGCGGAGCCACCTCAACTAAGTCCAGTTCAGCCTGCTGCGCTAACTTTAAACCCTCTTCCGGCGCCATAACACCCAGCTGTTCGCCGTCTGCGCCGATGACCATCACTTCTCTTATCCTTATCCTTTCGTTTACCCTAATCGATTTTGCTTGGAATTGGATAGAACCACCTCCTTGGTTATCTTACCGATAAATTCATCCAGTTTCATCTGCCCGAGGTCGCCCTTGCTTCTCTCCCTGACGGCGACAGTATCCGCTTGCGCTTCTTTGCCACCGACGATAAGCATATAAGGCACCTTGGCGACTTCGGCTTCCCTTATCTTGTGCTGCATCCTCGCGTTCTTATCGTCTATCTCGACCCTTATATCGTTATCGCGTAATCTCTCCGCGACCTTCCGGGCATAATCCTTATGCTCATCCGCGATAGGTATTATAACAACTTGCGTCGGCGAAAGCCATACAGGAAATGCCCCGCCGTAATGCTCTATTAGGGCGCCTAGAAATCTCTCCATAGACCCGAGGACGACACGGTGCAGCATAATAGGAGTATATTCTTTTCCGTCCTGCCCTACGTAAGTCAATTTAAATCTCTGCGGAAGCGCGAAATCACATTGTATCGTCGCGCACTGCCATGCCCTGCCTAAGGCGTCTTTTAATTTTATGTCTATCTTCGGGCCATAAAATGCGCCCTCTTTTTCGTGTATCTGATACGCGAGGTCCTTTGATTTCAGGGCGTCTTCAAGCGCCTTGGTCGCGTGCTCCCAATCCTCATCAGAGCCGATATACTTATCCGGCTTCGTGGATAATTCTACCTCAAATTCGGAAAAACCGAACACTTTTAACGCGTACATTACAAAATCTATTACGCCCTTTATCTCATCGACCGCCTGTTCCCTCAAGCAAAATATATGCGCGTCGTCCTGAGTAAATCCGCGAACCCTCAAGAGCCCGTGTAAGACGCCTGACTTTTCATTCCTGTATACCGAGCCGAGCTCAAAATATCTTATCGGAAGGTCTCTATAGCTTCTTGTCTTCGACCTGTAGATCAACATATGCGCCGGGCAATTCATCGGCTTTATGGCGTATTCCTGGCCTTCGACTTGGAATATGTACATATTCTCTTTATAATAACCATAATGGCCCGATTCTATCCAGATATCCGATTTCAGTATATGCGGGCCGATGACTATCTGGTAGTCGCGCCTTAAGTGCTCTCTCTTCTCCCAATCCTCTATTATCGTCCGAATGAGGGCGCCTTTCGGCTGATAAATAACAAGGCCCGCGCCCACCTTTTCCTCTATCATAAACAACTCGAGTTCCTTGCCGAGTTTCCTGTGGTCGCGCTTCTTTGCCTCTTCCAGCTTGGTAAGATGCGCGTCCAGTTCCGCTTTAGTCTCAAAAGCGGTCCCGTAGATCCTCTGGAGCATCTTGTTCTTCTCGTCGCCGTGCCAGTATGCCCCTGCTATGGAAAGCAGCTTGAACGCCTTGACCTTACCCGTCGAATCTATGTGCGGCCCCTTGCAGAGGTCCGTAAAATCGCCGTCTTTGTAAATAGAGACTTCATTATCCGGCAGGGCTTCTATCAATTCCACCTTATACGGCTCACCCATCTTCTTGAAGAGCTTCAGGGCCTCGTCTTTTTTGAGGACCGACTTCTCGAACTTATGGTTCTCTTTTATGATCTTGGACATCTCCGCTTCGATCTTTGGCAGGTCTTCTTCTGTAAAGGGCTGCGGGGAGTCAAAGTCGTAATAGAACCCATCCTCAATAGACGGACCGATAGCCAGCTTTATGCCGGGATAAAGCCCCTTGACCGCTTGGGCCATGATATGCGATGTAGAATGTCGTAACGCTTCTATTTCCATAAAATTAGACAAATGGTGGGCCTAAGAGGACTCGAACCTCTGACCTCTTCCATGTCAAGGAAGCGCTCTAACCAACTGAGCTATAAGCCCGCATTTGGACTTTTGATTATATCTAATTTGGGGCTTTTAAGTCAAGGATAAATAAAAAACAAAGCCCCACCCTTTCATAAGAAAGGGCGGGGCTCTTCCTCGGGTTAGTTGGGGTTGAGGAAGTGAAACATTGAAAACGTCTTACTTTGTCAATTTCTTTCTGCAAAAACCGAATAGTCCGATTAAGCCTGAGCCTAACAATAACATGCTAGTTGGCTCCGGAATAACAGTAAAATTCGCGTCATCAAACCATACTGTACCTGTAGCAATGTCGGCATTGCCTGCAGACAAAAAGACTAGCCTGTAATCGACATACGCAGCATTAACCGGTGCGGTTCTCTGTGCTTCTGTCCACGTCCCAAGATCCTGAAATTCCCAATCTCCGGAACCCGAAGTCTTGTGGACCGTTCCGATGCCGCTTCCAAGTTCCGCCTGGCTAGCGTTTAGCCATTTAGACTCAAGGAATGCTTCCGCGTTGCTGATGTTCGCCCACTTCATCCAAACTCCGCCGTTTACGACATCACCGGGCTGGACGGCAAAGATCTGTTTGGCTTCAGCTTTTTCCCATTTGTTGAGGACATTAGTCCCATTCGCAACTTGTTTTAGGCTTTGAGCTCCAGCGTGTATTTGATCAGTAGCGTCGTAATCGTTAGTCCACGGACCGCCCCAATTATCGCTTATCCAAGGGCCTGCGCCGGTACCTTCAAAACCTGAGTCGCCAAGCACGTTAGCACTCGCAACAGAAGGCATGACCATGACGGCCGCGGCTACTAAAGCAATCAATAATTTCATCATTTGTTCACCCCCTTTCTTTATTTGATCCGATATCTTCGGTGAGATTTGTAAGCGCTTTCTTTATATACTCTAAAAAAACACGCTAATTTGTAAGCGTTTACTTTAATAAGTCTATCATCCCCTTATCAAATTGTCAAGAGAATTTTTTTGCTTTTTTAGGGGGTTAATTTGTGGGGGCAGAGAGGTTAATCCCTGCCCCCTTCTTCCTCGGGTTAGTTGGGATTTTGAGGAAGGTACTGCAAGCTAAAACGGAACCTTACTTAATCTTCTTTCTACCCAAAGTAAACAATCCAATGAGGCCCGTTCCTAACAATAACATAGATGTCGGTTCCGGAATTGCCGCATTAGCATCATCAAACCAGATATCACCGTTGTTGGCTCCGACTGAAGCCACGTGAACAGCTAGTAACTTTATCTGAGTTGTGTCGCTTGGAATTAGATACGATTGTTCCAGCTTTGTCCATGAAGTAGAAGCTGTGCTTGGACCCCAGACATCTGCGTTTCCGCTAGGTTTTATGATCTCGAGTTTTAACTGGGCGTACGCGTCTCCCGTAACTACTACTTTAGTCCAAAGGCTGGCGTTCAAAGTTTGACCGGCAGACCATCCTGTAAGCTCCTGTCCCCAACCGCCTATCGTATAACCGCTAGTTCCGGTTAACTTGGTATTGGCACTGGCCGCTCCGGAAAGAAAAACACCCGTAACGCGCTGTTGGCTGACTCCATTAGCGGGATTATACCAATTAAACCAATTCTGCGCACCGCCGCCATCAGCTGTCTCAAATCCGGGGTTGAGCACGATATTCGCCTGAACTGTTGTCGGCATGACTAAAAGTGCCAATAGTGGCAATAATAGACTAATTAGATGTAACTTTTTCATATTTTTCACCTCCTTTTCTTTTCTGACTTTGCTTCTCTATATTTACTTCAAAATCGTCAAAATAAACTTTACCTTTTGATTCGTTTGTAGAGCCTCTGGCAAATCCAAGCACGCGGGCTTCGGTAGCCCCGGACGGAGCTTTCCCGGAGGCTTTCAGCTTAACCCATTTGGTCGCCTTATTGATACGAATGCTCTCCGCGTGTCCGGATCCAAGGGGAGCCATGCCATCCCAAAATTCGATCCGCACATAAGCCTCTGCGCCATTTGACAGCACGCCTGAATCCGGACTCATTATCCAAGCGCTTACCTTCACTGTCTCTCCCGGATTAACCGGTATTATCTGGCCAAACGCCCCCGACCCCAGGCCGGAAATCTCTTTACCGGCGGAACTCTGTCCTTCGTGGATATATTCGCCGGATATCACGCCGCTATTCGTACCATTTCCGTCATCCCAGTTGTACCAACTGTCCTCGCCTGACTCGAAACCGGGATTGGTAAGTACATTAGCGTAGGAAATAGGGGACAAAGTCAAAAAGATTAAAACTAAAAATATTCCTTTAATGGATTTAATTTTTACCACTTCGATATTCCTTTCTTTGGATTTTGCCCCCGAGGGCTGTCTTCTTGATAAAAAAAGAAACTTGTTAATCTATACTTAATTGTTTTACCAGTAGGACAAATATAACATATGGCTATGTACTTGTCAAGTGGAAAAAATTGCTTTTTTTAGGGTGTGTTTTAAGGTGTTTGCTCTAGTTGCAGAGGATTAAATTTGTTCTTCGCGAAGATATACCAGGCGGCAACAGAGATAAAACCTTTATCCTGCCTGAACCCGCCATAGCCGCCCTCTGTATTGGCTGTGTAGGGCAGGGTACGAGTATGGACCCCCTCCCTGTCTCTGTCTATTAAAAATGCGTCCAGCTGGTTCGCGTAGAAATAACCGCGCTGTCTATCTCCTAATGTTATAAAAGCGCACGCGATATGTCCTGTTCCGTCAAGCCAAACGTTGTTTACATTGATATCCGCCGAGCTGAAGAAACCCATCGCCTGCTTGCCGTTGAAAGTTACGGTCTTCCTGTATCTTAAATCGTATTCCGGTATATTAAGGAGGGCGACATAATCCTTGCCGAAGGCTAAGACTCTCCACGTATACAAATCTAACGGCAGATTATCTCCTTTAAGTACGCGGTCCAGCCATATCTTTATCTTATCCGCGTACTCATCTTCGCCGCAAAGCTTAAGAACGGCATAACAATCGATATTCCCCTCGGGATGGCCGTAATTCTCGTGCAGCTTGCTATCGCCCTTCCTCCAACCATGTTGTATATAACCACCTAGCCCGTCATCCGCATCCTTATACCAAGAAATCAAGAGATCTTTCAGCAGATTTGTTATCTCTTTATACCTGTCGGAATTATAGGTCTTTTCATAATATTTGTAGGCGGTGAGCATCCACGCCATATCCCCCATCCAGCGGTCGCTATTCCCCGGATTATGGTAAGCGGCAACGCTGTTTTTTGCGTTTAACTCGACATATTGAAAAAAGCCTCTTGCTTCTCCTTTATAAAAGAAGTTTTGTACTGACGGATCATCGTTGTCACGGACAGTGGCTTTCGCATAGAAATCAAGGATACGTTCGGCGCGCTCTTTTTCTCCCTTCACTATAAAGGCCATCGCAACAAGCGAATTATTGAAGGTATGGGCCTGATTGTCTTCCGTAGAGGCCAGTATGGCGCGCCCCGGCGATGAAAGATCCTGCATCTGCTTGAGCCATTCAAGGACGAGCGGGTCTTCGGGTATTAATTCCGCGTCTCTGCGCTGCTTAAAACCGATGCCGGGTAACTCTCTATCAGGATCTAGGATAGGCCCCGCAAGCGGAAAAGAAGATTTCAAGCCCGCGCTCCCAAAGCCGGCCTCATCCAACAAGACCGTTCCTCTTCCTTGTCCCGAGATGGCAAATTCTAACTGCGAGAGGCCGTTAAATTTATCGTCTCCGCCCCAGCCATATTCGAGATTATTCTTATAGACTATGACCTGTGTCCAGTCTCTGTATCCGCGTAACGACACTGTCTTAAAAAAAGTTGAGCCGTCCGCGTCAATAAATTTTATCTCAAAGTTAGAGGGTGCTTCGGCCTTTATAAGAAACGTTATGGGGATGTCTTCTGAAGGAATTTCGGTAAAACGCTTCTTTATTATCACGTAGCCGTGAGGGTCGCCCTTTAACTCATATTTGATCTGCAGGCCGTTACCGACCTTCGCCGGCACCTCAGTCACTTCTATTACGCTCTTGCCGTCGCCGCCTATCTCCCACTTGGCCGGCTCGTCCCAATTGAGTTTTATTTCTTTCTTTTGATACTCAGCGCATCCTGAAATAAATGTAAGTCCAAAAATAATGGCAACTATTATACCTGACTGTCTCATTTTTTCTCCTTTGAGGTTGATTTTATAAAGTAGAGTATCAACCAAGGAGGGTTCATTGTCAAGAAAAATCTGCCTTCGTCAATAAAAAGGGCTCTCGGTATCCCGTCCCCCGGGATAAACGAAAGCCCTTCTCGTCCCCCTACTTACTACAAACCCACTTATGTTTTTCTTTTTCTTGTGAAACCGAGTATACCCATCAAACCGCTGCCAAGCAATAACATAGTTGTTGGCTCCGGAATCGCTGAACCTGCCAAATCAAAGTTGTCAAAATCCGTAGGCCTGACCGGTGACCAAGGATCGTTTGCCCAAGTACCGAATCTTACGCGCGCCGTAACAGCTGTTGCAGATGCGGTCACAAGGCCTGTATCAACCATGTTGTATTGATCGCGGGTAAGGCCCTGTAAATCGGTCTGGTAATCACCAACGACACCACCTGTTCCATTAAGGAATTGTAACCCTATGTAGGAACCCCAGACGCTGCCGCCTGTTCCGGACGGAATATAACCCCAACCTGTCAACTGATATTGCTGGCCTCCAACGATGCCTACATCCTGATACCTACCGCCATCATTAAAGTTCCTGGCATGGCGTGTTCCGCTCTGAGGATTACTGGTGACAACCCCTATATTAGAGCCATTCCAATCAACGGTCCAATTTGCAATAGTACCTGTCTCAAAACTCGGATTAACAAGTAGGTTCGCCTCCGCGATCGAAGAAGCTCCTATCGCGAAAACGGCAATTAACGTTGTCAATATGAATTTTCCCATTTTACTTTTTCACCTCCTTCCTTTTTCGAAACGTGTTTAATCTGAGTGAAAAAAAATAACTCGACACGTGTTTAACATCTGTTATAATATACCCCATAAGTGCCTTTCTGTCAAGATAATTTTTTTGCTTTTTTCGGGTAAATATTAAAAGAGATCTCTGGAGGGAATGTTCTTGTTCCGGCCCAGTGCCATCGGGTCAAAGCCCCACTTTCCCAATAGGTACCACGCTGAGGAAGAAATGCAGGGATTTGTGTCGGCGCCTTCCCATAAGACGTCTCCCATATAACCGGTTTCTCTGTTCGTGGCGTATGGAAGGCCGCCTATATTGCCGTTCTTTTTGCTTGGAACGATCATCTTCTCAAGTTCCCTGAGATAATACTCCACCATAAAATCCATCCCTGCCGTGCGGTAGGCAACAACCATCTCGCCTGTGCCTTCAAGCCATACATTATCTATGTCGGGCTCAAAACAGAATCCCGTGATATTCTTATTATTCACCGCGGCTATCTTTGTAGTGCGGTAGCGGTCGGCCTGTTCAAGCACGATGCGCGGCATATTAGGGAAAGCGCAATACCCCCACGAATGCAGGTCCAGCGCGTATTTATACTTCGGGTGTTCTTTCCACGCGAGAAAGGTCTTTTCCTCAGGATCCCAGTATTTCGCTGTCTTCAGGTACTCAAGTATCCTCTTATGGAATGAGTCGTAGCCGGATACCCCGTTAAAAGCGTCAATAATGCCCTCTGTCGCTTTTCCTATTCTCTTTCCGTCTTTGTCGAATCCTGACCAAAGGCCTCCGTCTGACTCGTCCTGAAGCGACCTCATCCATGCCTCAAGCGAGGCCGCGAGTTCTTTATATTTATTATTACCCGCGAGGTGATGATAATTATTTATCGCTATGAGTAACCAAGCGTTATCCCCGAGCCACCTGTGTGGCCTTCCTCCTAACGGAACGCCTTCTTTATCGCGGGCCTGACTAAATCCGCCCGGAGACTGTTTCATCTCGGTCTCTAAATTCTTGCTGAAGAAATCGAGTATCTTCTCGGCCTTCTCGAAATCCCCCTTATACGAGAAGGCTGTCGCGGCAAGGGAATTATCGTATGTAGACACGAAATTGCTGTCCTCGGCGCTCTCAAGCAACCCATTTGGAAGTTGAAGGCTCTTTAACCATCCATATACCATCTCGCTTGATTTGTCCTCTACGAGGCCTGTAGGCTTAACTGAAGTGGGTTTTGGAGGATAGGTAGAACATCCGGCTAAAATGATACAGATAAAAAATAGAGCCGCCCCTATTTTAAGGCAAATCTTGGTCTTGATCATAAGTAAGAAGGTAATATCTTAAGCGCCTCTAAGATAAAGCGCTGGCATCTGTCAACCGCGCCTTTTACGTCATCATTTATTATCGTCGTTGATACCCGCACTAATGTCCCGCCGCTCTTGTGGTATTTTAACTGGTTCATCACGAAATAAATCTGCTGTTTATAGTAATTCTCTGTCATCAGGTCGCCGGCGGTAAACCAGTAAAGGACAAGCTGCTTGTATTTACCCATCTGGAAGATAAGTTTGTTTACATCCATAGACTTCTGCTCATCGATCTTGATTTTAGTTATCTCTTTATCAAGGAGTTCGACGTTTCCGCTGCCTATATAACAATATTCAGGCGGATGGAAACTTTGACGGTTCTGCTCACCGTAAACGACGGCAAGCCACACCCTCTCATCTTTCTTGTCTGCGTATTGCCTGAGCAACACCTTGTCTGTGCCTAATATCTCGTAAACCTGCTTGTCCATCGGCATTTCCTTGCCGGTCCATTCGCCGACCTGCATCGGAAATTCCAATAACTTGACGTCGAGGGCGGGCGCCTTTTTTAAAGAGTCTATAAATAAGGTGCCGCACCCGGCAAGCGCCAGTATGATTACGGCAATTATGAAGTTTACTTTTCTTTCTGCCACGACAGTATTCTCCCCGCGATAAATAATCCCGCAAAAGCGAAACCGAACAACAAAAATCCTGAGAAATCGTGGAATTTCCCGGTCGCCACCTCAGAGCCGTAAACAAAAGCGACCAAGAGAAGCAGTATGATCCTTATGATATTGGCGATGAGAGCTATTGGTATAGATAATAAAAATAATAGTGCTTTCCTGACTCTCGAGATCTTAACCAGATAAGCGTAAAGCGCGCCCAACGCGGTCAAAGAAATAAGCGACCTTAATCCGCTGCAGGGATCACCGACAGTCAGGGCCGTGTTAGGTAGATTGACGATACTGCCTTCTCTTACGGCTTGTATCCCCATTAAGTTAATGCATACCGTAGCGATCTGCGCCGCGAATATCTTCATCTTAAAACTTATATTTATTATCAGGACTTGCGGCAATGGGATCATAAAGACTAAAAATAAAATAGCGAAAGCCAACTGGCGGCTGATCCCAAGCCCGTAAAGATAAAGCGAGAGGCCGAATAAGGTAATTATCAGTGAAAAACCGGAGATGAAATTTATCTCTAACAGATGAGCGAGAAGATGCACCAGAAGAGCCGGAACAAGAAGGATCAGCCCTATATTCAACGGCGAGATATCGGCTTTCTTGAGGTCGTCGCGCTTGGCCCAAATAAGATATAAGAAAACAAACGGCACGAGGAACCCATGCGAATAATACGTATCGGCCTCATTGAACCTCGCGTTCATCCAGATGAAGGTCGGCCAATAGATCAAAATGAGCAGCCCGATTATTATTCCGAGTTTTATCCTTAATGGAATGGTCATATTATTTTGGCTTATTGATAAGGTCTATTAACTGCTGGGCTGGTTTGGCGAATATCGATTTTGAATATTTATCCTTTACCTGGTTGTAATACTCAAGCGCCTTCTCCGGCTGCTTTAATTTATCCTGATATATCGCGCCGGTGACAAAAAGCGCCTTGGGTGCCACCAAGGCATCAGGATGATCACGGGTTAAAGTAGCCAGATAATCTATCGCCTCTGTCCATTGTTCGCGGTTAGCGTAACAGGCGACGGCAAAATCTATCGCCATCAGCGCCCCGTAGGTCTTCGGGCTATCCGTTATTATCTTCTTATATTTATCTATCGCCGCCGCATAGGCCGCATCCGCCTCGGCAGTCTGCCCTTTGGCCTTATAATGCTCCGCCTCGTAAAGCGGTACCTGAAATGCGGTGCCGCTATCAGGATAATCTTTTACGACTTTATCCAGCGTCTCTTTCGCCTTCTCCCAATTGTCCTCTTTCTCGTAGATAACAGCGATAGTAAAAAGGGCCGTGGCGCATATGTCGGTATTTGTGGGGTATTCTTTCAGTATGACTCCAAACTCCTCGCGGGCCTTGGGGAGATTGTTTTGGACGGCGTAAAGCTGGCCTATGTAAAATTGGGCGCGAGCGCTATTTGCCCAGTCGGGATAACGGATCGCTATCTGCCGAAAATCGTCTATAAGCACCTGATAATCCTGTCCCGACGTAACGTCGGGAGCGTCTTTCTTCTGCGTCAGGCGGTCATATTTACGGGATGCGTGCCAGAACCGCTTCTCCGCGGAATAGACGCCCGAATCGCATCCTGCCAATGGCAGTAAAGTCACGATGATTAAAAAAAGCCACGCCAATCTCATTTTTCCGTCTCTTTCTTAAGCATAAACAGGTTCGCCGTCGACAGGAATACCAAAGAATCGGTGATCAACGTAATGCCTATCAGTATTGCCAACATCACAACCGTTATCTCGGGAAAATCGGGAAAATTTATGTTTGTGGCGTTGGTCATCTTATCCTTTATGATTATACCTATGACATCCAAGATCCTCGGGACAATAACCAAAATAGCCGTTGTCAGAAAGACGCCTTTCGATATGCTAAACGACCTCGCTATGCCTTTTAAAAAACCCGCCCGCTCGACTACGATAGCGGGGTAAGCGTAAATAAAAAGCGCTTCCACGAGAAAAACCGCCAATATTCCGCCATATGAGACAACTTGAAGTAAAATTTTGGCAAACGTCGTCGGCTGCATAAATTTCATTATGAGAAACGCCGGGCCTCTTAAGATAATCAACGATATAATAAATGTGACCAGCCAGATGCCTACCAAAGGAAGATATCTTCGAAGCGACCTGTTTATACTGCCACCTATCCTCGGCGCGGTGCCTTCGGTATGAATTTGCGAGACCATCCCCATAGCCATACCGAACATCACTACTCCCAGCGTCAACGTCGCGAGGATCTGCCCGTAATAAAAAAGTTTGGGGAGCAGTAAAAAATTATAGGGATAATGCAGGAAGCGTATACCATAAAACGCCTGCACCGGTTGACCGAAGATAGCGGAAAAAGGAGAGCGCGGATAATAGAACAAGACGGTGAGGACCAATCCCTGAAATACGGCGTTCATAAAAAAGGGGATGAGCAGACTGGGATACTTCGCCAGCGTCTTAAACGTCACAGACCAAACCGATTTGCATAAACTTAAATTATCTTTGATCCCCATTGCTTATCCTTTAAGGAAGGCCTTGATTTAGCTGGCTTCAAATCTCTTCTTGATGACCAGTATCTTGTTTTTGAGGTCGGGTTCTGTCTTTTCTTCGTCAATAAATGAGACGCCTACATGATACTTGTCGGCGCTTGGGTCTTCGGAAGTCTTTACCCATCTCACCTTCGCCAGCGTTTCTATGGGCTCTATATCATTACCCGGAGTTATGTGCAATGTAATATGCAACTCCGGAACTAAGTTCTTATTGAACTCTTCGTCGGCCTCGCCTTTTTCCTTCAGCTTACAATTAAAATTATAAGCCCAGCCGAGGCAATTAGAGCATGTATCACAATCCCAAGAGCGCGGCCATTCAAGCAATGCCCCGCCCTCACTTAAATTCTTTGCCTTGAGAGCTATATCCCGAGAAATATCTATCTTCTTCTGGGGATCTATAAGCTTTACTTTTACAGCAATGTCTAATCCGACACGTTCGAATTTTCTACGTTCTGCCAATTTCTTCTCCGTTCTATACTTTGTCGCAATTAGTATATAACAGAACGAGTTAGAGTGTCAATAGTTTTTTATGCTTTTATACTGTAATTATTTGCTTTTCAACTCCCTTTTTAAAGAGGCTCTCCCGATACTCTATCGGCGATGTTTTCATATATCTTTTAAAAACTTTACTGAAATAATTAGGGTCCTGATACCCTACAGCATAAGCGACTTGGTTGACATTCAACTTCCTGTTCTTTAATAATTTCGCGGCCGCATCCATCCTCACCTTAGTAAGATACTCTATAAAAGTGATCTTAAACTCATCCTTAAAGATATGGCTGAAATAATAGTGGCTCAGCGATACCTCTGAAGATACTTTCTGCAGCGATATGTCTTTATTGTGATAGTTCTTCTTTATGTAACCGATGGCGTTTATCACCGCTTCCTGATTCCGCGAATACTGCATATCCGAATCTGAGACTACCAGAAAATCAAATTCATTCTTGAATATATAATTTATCAGGATGAATAATAATTCCGAGGCGTTCTTGACCTGTTCCTTGGTGACGACTGCCGCTGATGATTCCGCGGCCTGCGGCGGGCACATAAGAACGGCGCCGATGACATTTTCCTGCATCACGATCGGGACCGCGGCAAATAATAATTTGTTATGCTCGAAAATGTAAGGTTTCTTTGCGCTGGCTATCTGCTCACAGGACTTATTTAAAAGGTCGCAAAAAGCCGTATCTTTCTTTTTTGCTGAAAGAAGCGCCTTGCAGAAATGGCTGGCGTATTGAGGAACGATAACCGGCTTGCCCTTGAGGTCGACGAAAGAAAATTCCATCCCTGTCAGTTTAAGAAAACTGCCTTGCAGGTCATGCAATATCTTCGCGCCGGCGATTCCTTTTATGGCTAATGAGCATTCCATAGTGTTATTAAAATTTACTACAAATCAGCAATTTTGTCAAGGAATTAGTTTACCTAAACTCCAAAAACCCCGAATCCTTCATCCACTTGAACGTCACCAAACTCACCACTATCAACGCGATAATCGCGTAAACCCCTTTAATCCCCCTAAAACTAAGCGCTATCATGCCAAAGCAGGCCGATAGGAAGTAAAGCGACAGGACAGCCCTCCTTTGCGACTCCTCCCGGAACAGGATCTTGTGATGAATATGTTCCTTATCGGCCTGAAAGATGCGCTTTTTCTTCGCCAAGCGCCGCACAATAGCCAAACTCGTGTCAATTATGGGCACGCCTAACGCTATAACGGGAATAAATAGCGTTATCGCTGTCTTGCTTTTCTGGAAACTTACGATAGATATGGCGGATAGGATGAATCCTAAAAACATACTCCCCGGATTTCCCATGAATATCCTCGCGGGAGAAAAATTAAACGGCAGGAATCCCGCGCACGCTCCGCTTAAAGCAAAAGCTAAAAACGCGATAACATAATCATGCTGGTCCATAGCGGCTAAGAACATAAAAAATGAGGCGATACCCGATACTCCTGCCGCCAGGCCGTCCAGTCCGTCCAGGAGGTTTATGGCGTTAGTTATGCCGACTATCCATAACATTGAGAAAACTATGCCTAAATAACCGAGGGGGACTTTTCCGAAAAACGGAACCGTAATCTCTTCCACCACAAAACCGGTAGCTATTAAGACCGATGCGGCTATAATCTGGACAACAAGCTTTAATTTGGCGTTTAAAGGCCTTATATCATCTATTATACCCAATATAATAATAATCGCGCTTCCGATGCATATTCCGCTAAACTTAAATAAAAACCTGTCCATAGCGCCGGGTATTGCGTGAAATACAACAATTGTGCCGACATAAAACCCCGCGACAATAGCTATCCCGCCCAACGTCGGCATATTTTGCCTATGGATTTTTCTTCCGCCGGGCTTATCAACGATGCCTAATTCCAGCGCGACTCTTCTTATAATCGGCGTAAGGACAATCGCCACCGCACCTGAAACAAAAAATGTAGTCAAAAAGTCCCTAAGCATAATCTACTTTCTTGTTGTTTCTGCTTTTTCCCATGTGCCT
>JAUYOH010000022.1 GCA_030695925.1 Candidatus Omnitrophota bacterium | reverse complement strand
TTACTGGATATCCAGGAGATCCGAAATGAGCTCTTCGACACAAGGGGTAACGTCCTGGTACAAAGAATAGCCACCTTCGCTAGCGACTGGACGATACTGGACGTCAAGGTGATAACGAACGAGTCGCTCGATGCCCTGGGCAATGCAGCGAAGGTCACGATAAAGAAATACGCCCAAGGCCTCGTAGACGCCGATGGATACATCCAGTACCAAGACTTCATGGACGTGACCGTGATAGAGACGAGCCTCTTCGACAAGAGGGGCAATGCCCTCACCCAGACGGTCAAGAAGTACTCGGATGAGGCGGGCACAACCCTGATAGAGACCCAGTCCATTACAAATGCGCCCTACGACTTCATGGATCGCGCCACGCGCTCGACCATCACCACCACAAACTCAACCGGCCTCTTCGTAGATAAGCAGATAATAGACTACCTCGGATACGATTCTTACGGCAACGTCGTCGACCAGACGATCGAGCGGTACGGCGAGCTGGACACCCTCATAGACTATAAGGTGATCCACAATACCTACGCCGATATGCTCGCAGCTCGTCGCGGCAACGCCACGCGCTCCACCATCACCCGCTACACCTCTAAGGAGACCCTTGACGATACGACCTTGATCGAGCGCCAGGAGATATATAACAATTCCTTCGACACAAGGGGCAACATCGTCGACCAGGCGATCGAGCTCTTCGTCGATGGCAAGATGGCAAAGAGGACCGTTATCCACAACTCAAGTATCGACAACCGCGGCAATGCCCAAAACCAGTCGATAACGAGCTTCATCTATAACCCTGTGACGTTCACAGCCGATATCGAGACGGGATTCCAGGAGATCTTAAATAGAACCTTCGACTCTGACTCCAACGTTAAGGACCAGCAGGTCAAGAACTACCTGGATTCCACCAAGACCCTCTTACTGGATATCCAGGAGATCCGAAATGAGCTCTTCGACACAAGGGGTAACGTCCTGGTACAAAGAATAGCCACCTTCGCTAGCGACTGGACGATACTGGACGTCAAGGTGATAACGAACGAGTCGCTCGATGCCCTGGGC
>JAUYOH010000006.1 GCA_030695925.1 Candidatus Omnitrophota bacterium | reverse complement strand
AAGTGATTGTAGTAAATCGATAGAGCGCTTTCGATCTTGCTTAAGTCTCCTTCCTTACTTAAATCCAAGGATGATTCTTTTATACTAGAGACCCTGCTCGCTGTCTCATCCACCGCCATAGCCACCTGCTGGTCGATCCAGTCCCCCGACTTAGCGACAGAGAACTTAAAAATAGGCACAGACATGAAACTTAAACACACGTTGACCATCCCGCCGCCAAATGAAAGCCCCATCCCCGTAAAATCCTCTTCCGCCAATTCCGATAATATAATCGCGTGGCCCTCATTAATAGGCTTCGGAGCGTACCCTAACGTCTTTAGGAATCCTTCTACCATCTTTATATGGTAGAGGACGTTGAAATCCGCGTCCAGGGGTTCACCGGGAACAGAAAAATAGACTATCTCGCCCTTATGAGCAGGCTCGCCTATGACGCTTTTTATCAAAAGCTCTATAATGGGGAGGGCTTCTTTCTCTGTAGGGCTTATTACGCCTTTACTTAAGGGCCTCCTTGTATCCTTATTAAACATATTAGCGAACTGTAGGGCTTCATCGCCTACTACGTAAAGATCGTCTCCTTTGATGATATATTTTACCTTGGAGTTATCAAGGATCTTCTTGGTAAAATCAGTGTGCTCCACATCAAAGAAGGCGTTCCTCTGCGACCTAAAGACGATCTCATCGCCTTCCTTATGCGCGCATTTCACAAACATCGTGCCGATATCAACACCCTTGCCTTTTTGTATCTGTCCTTTGAGGCTTTCAATCCCTTTTTCATCTTTAGTCTTGGTCATTTCTTCCTCCCCTTCTTATGGATTTCCTTAAACAACCTCACCGTCTTATCCATATCATCGGATTTCTCCTTCTCCACCCGCGTTCCGATTTTATAGATATTACTCTCTAATGCCAGGCTTTCGTCCTCTACGGGAAGGTCAAAGTCCGTCTTTATTTTTACGCGTTCCCCTTCCGATGTCTCAAATCCCGTCCCTTTTATTATTTCCCTGACAGAAACGGGGATCTTAATGCCCTTTACGGTCCTCTT
>JAUYOH010000164.1 GCA_030695925.1 Candidatus Omnitrophota bacterium | reverse complement strand
TTGCTCGTTAAAATTGTTGCTATAATATAAGATAAGAGATATAATCAAATGAAGGCACAACTTACGTAAACGATAGTGAACGTAAGTTGTCTGCCTGAATTTGTCCCCCCTTCTTGCATTCTGCAAGAATGCAAGGGGGACCAAGTGCTCATGGAGGTTAAAATGAGGAAACAAAAGAATCTTTCCTTAACTTCACACGGCCTTAGATGCAAGTTAAATGTTGCATTTTATCTTATGTCGGTTTTGCCTTTGCTGGTGTGTATGTATCTTGTTTCGAATTATATATTGCCACGCGTAGGCCTTCAATTGGATATAGCCGTATCTATACTGATAAGCGTATTTGTTGCCTTCGCTGGCTTTTATGTGATAAAAGAAGTATTTGACCGGATCGCATCAGTCAGCACAGAAGCCAAGTTAATAGTTGCTGGCGATATCAGCCGTAAAGTAGAGGTCGGTTACAAAGATGAAATAGGCGATTTGGGCGAAGCACTGAATCAACTTACCCAACGTATCCGCGCCAATATGGATGAATTGAAGGGCTATGGCGCGAAAAGTACGGAAATAAATCTTGAGATCCATAAACGCATACTTATTCTTACTAACTTGTTGCAGATAAGTTTTTTAATCTCGCACGGCGATAAGCTAGACAATATACTCAAGTTTACCGTAGAAAAATCGCGGGCTTTAGCCAATTCTGATGCGGCCTATCTGTTTATCAAAGAAGAAGGCTCCGATAATTTTTCTGTTAGGATAAAGGACGGCATAAATTCAGAACGCCTTTTACAACTTCGATTAAATCGTGACGATAAGATATTTAATAAACTTATCGAAGAAAACCAGCCGTTAATATTAGATAAAGAAAATACGTTGGCCGAAGATATGCAGAAAGCCTTTTATGAAAATTTTGAATTGAAGAGTACGCTCGCCCTGCCTGTCAATTTAAAAGGCAGATTGATAGGAATATTGGGTATAGGAAATAAAAGCGAAACTATCTTGTATAGAAAAGATGACAGAGAGTTGTTAGAACTTTTTACTAAACAGATAGCCATTGCCGCAGAAAATGATATATTGATGCAGCGGATAAGGGAATTAGAGGTAAAAGACGCGCTCACAGGCTTATATAATGAAGTTTTTATCCGTAATCGTTTAGAAGAAGAGATAAAGAGGGCAATTATCTATCGTAGGCCCTGTGCATTTATACTTCTGAATATTGATAATTTCCGGCAATTCCATGAAAAATTCGGCTCATTACAAGCCGAATTTACATTAAAAACGATTGCCTCTTTAATCCGGGATTCTTTTACTGAAGTTGACCGTGTAGCCAGAGTAGGGAATAATGAATTTGCCGTAGTATTACCGGAGAAAAATAAACGTCAGGCAGGAGGGGTAGCTGAAGAGATCAGAGAAAAGATAGATTCTGCCTTTAGCAAGGAGCGGGATGTTAATAAAAGACTTACGGTTAGCGCAGGCGTAAGCGAGAATCCGCTTGATGGTGTAAGCGCTGAAGAATTGATTACCAAGGCAAAAGAAGCACTTAATTTTGCCAAAAAAGGCGGTAAAAACCGCATAGGTATTCTTTCGCAAAAACTATAATGCTCCGTCAACTAAATAAGAATTTAATGTTTTGCACGGATGCACACGGATTTTAGCGACGAGTAATATCCGTGTAAATCCGTAATAAATCCGTGCCAATCCGTGTTGAAAATTGTGTAATATATAAGTGATATTTTGTAGATAAAGCATTATAATGCCCATAAGAAAGATTGTAAACAAACAATTAGGAGAGTTACTTATAGAACGTGGCGTCATTAATCAGCGCCAGTTAGATAAGGCATTAGATGTTCAGAAAGAAAAAGGAGGCCTGATTGGTGAAGTTTTAGTAGAATTGGGGTTTTCCAAGGAGGAAGAAATTACCCAGGCCTTAACCGCCCAATATGGTTTTCCGTATCTGCCTTTGGCTAACTATGAGATTAATCCCGAAATTGTCGATATCATTCCCAGCCGCGTTGCCCGGCAATATCTGCTTATCCCCGTAGATAAAGTAGGTAATAATCTTACTCTAGCAATGTCCAATCCTCTTAATGCCCATGCAATTGAAGACGTAGAATTGTCTTCGGGGTGCAGTATACAGATATTCGTTTCTACTTTATCCGATGTCAAAGGGGCAATTGAGAAATATTATAAAGATAAGGAATAAACGGGTCGATAGTCTATTGTCGATAGTCGATAGTTTTACTATTGACCATAGACCATTGACCATAGACCCGTAATTTTACCAAGAGAAAATGGTTTCCTTAAAAGAACGCCTTACCGAGCTGTTGATTAATAATAAGCTGATAACGCAAGAACAGTTGAATCAGGCATTAGATATCCAGAGTAAAAAAGGGGGTAAACTTAGCGATATTATTGTAGATTTAAAATTCATTAAAGAGCATGAACTCATTTCAGTCTTAAGCGAAGGCCTGGGTGTTCCTTTGATTGATTTAAAACGTTTCAAGATAGAATACGAAATAGCAAAAATCGTTCCTATCGATATTGCGCGCCGTTATCAGATAATTCCTATATCTAAAATGGGCGATACGATTACTTTGGCAATGACTGA
Organism: Candidatus Omnitrophota bacterium; assembly: GCA_030695925.1. Taxonomy (GTDB): domain Bacteria; phylum Omnitrophota; class Gorgyraeia; order Pluralincolimonadales; family Pluralincolimonadaceae; genus JAGUXU01. Next base: position 8,803 of record JAUYOH010000164.1, on the reverse strand, counting down.
CCCTTTAAACATATTTGCCATTGATCATGTCGGCGCTCTCACCGGCTATAAGATAAACCCGATTATTTCTCCCAGCGAAGATATATTGCAAGCCATAGAATTATATTACCCTGATACAACTAAAGGCGTAGTTGACAATTTGGTTCAAGAGATAGCAGTTTCTTCGATAGAATTTATAAAAGAAGATAGAGAAATATTGCCTACTGATCAGGAGTTAGACCGTATAAGCCATGACCCCCCCGTAATTAAAATCACCAATATGATACTCGAAGAAGCAATTAAAAAAAGAGCCTCAGATATACTTATCGAGCCCTGGGATAAAAAGTTGAGGGTACGCTTCAGGATTGACGGCGTTTTGCATGAGGAAAAGGCGCCTCCTAAGAGCATGCATACTTTTATCGTCTCTCGTGTTAAAGTAATGTCAAATCTTAATGTTGCCGAACACAGGCTTCCCCAAGACGGCCGTTTTAAGGCTAATATTCTCGGACGCAAGATAGACTTCCGTGTATCGGTTATCCCTTCCAGTTTCGGCGAGAAGGTTGCTATCCGCATATTAGACAAATCTCAGGCCGTGCTTGATATAGAAAAACTTGGCTTTAGCGAAGAAACAGTCCCTAAGCTAAAGAAAGTAGCCAAATCACCGCACGGCATGATACTTGTGTGCGGGCCGACCGGCTCAGGAAAAACAACGACACTCTATTCGTTTTTAAAACTTGTAGATACTCCGGAAAAAAATATCGTTACAGTAGAAGACCCTGTAGAATATCAATTAGAAGGCATAAATCAGGTGACTGTAAGGCCGGAGATAGGCCTGACTTTTGCCAGCAGCTTGCGTTCTATATTAAGGCAGGACCCCAATGTTATTATGATCGGCGAAATACGGGATTATGAAACCGTAGATATTGCCATTAAGAGCGCATTAACCGGACACCTCGCGCTTTCTACTTTACATACCACCACTTCAAGCGGTGCTATTGTGCGGCTAATTAATATGGGCGTCGAACCGTACCTGATTAATTCCTCTTTGATCTGCGTGCTTGCACAGAGGCTTATACGTAAGATCTGTTTTTACTGCAAGGAGAAATATGCTCTTGAAAAAGAAATTACTGATACTTTAAGATTAAATACCGGGATAATTGAAAAATACGGATTCTTCCGCGGTAAAGGTTGCGCTCACTGTTTTAATACAGGTTACAGCGGAAGGATGGGGATTGCCGAGATTTTATTATTAAGTGCCAAAATCCGGGAATTAATCTTAAGCCGCGCCCAGGAGCATATAATAAAACAAGAGGCGCGCAAAGAAGGCATGAGAACCTTGAGGGAAGAGGGCATGGAGCAAGCGTTAAAAGGCATCACCACGCTCCAAGAGATTCTGCGCGTAACTGCGCCGGATGAATAAGCTATCAGCCGTCAGCTATCAGCATTCAGCTGAAAGCTGAAGACTGAAAGCTGAGAGCAAAAGAATGCAGACACTAAAAGAAAACATCATTGAGGTATTACTTAAAAGTAAACGTCTCCAGGCAGAACAGATAGAAAAAGCGCTGCAAATACAAAAACAAAAAGGGATACCCTTAAGGCGCGTACTAGTCGAACAAGGCTTTATTTCCGAAGAGGAATTACTTTCTCTTCTCTCCAGCCAGCTTTACATACCTATATTACATCTTATCAAATATAAGTTTGATCCACAGATAATCAATCTTATCCCGGAACATATTGCCAGACAATATTGCCTGATTCCTTTGTCCCACATGGGCAATAGCCTTACCGTAGCCATGGCCGACCCTTTAAATATATTTGCCTTAGATGACTTAAGGACTCTCACGGGTTGTAATATTGATATGGTTATCAGCCCCCAGGAAGAGATATTAAGGGCTATCAATACGCAGTACCATTTAGAATCCAAAGATACGCCGCAGCAGATTATAGATTTTACGCAGCAAGGCTTAGAGGCCAAAGAGGCTGAGTTTATCAGGCAGGATGAGATAGAACTCAGCAGCGCGGTGGAAGAAAGTAAAAGAGCGCCTATTGTTAAATTAGTTGACCTTATGTTAACCCAGGCCTTAAAAAAACGAGCTTCAGATATACATATCGAACCAGAGGAAGATTGCCTGCGCATAAGATACCGTGTTGACGGTTCGTTATACGATATATTTAAACTTCCCAAGACAAACCAGAATGCAATCCTCGCCCGGGTTAAGATTATTTCCAATCTCGATATTACTGAGAACCGTATCCCGCAGGACGGAAGATTCAAGGTTAAATTCGAGGGAAGAGAATTTGACTTCCGCGTCTCAAGCCTGCCTACGACATTCGGCCAGAAGTTCGTCCTGCGCGCACTGGATAAAGCTAATTTATCAATTGGGTTAGGCCAACTGGGTTTTTCCGAACAACCCCTGGCTATATTTAAAGAAGCTCTAAATAAACCCTTTGGTATGATTTTGGTTACGGGGCCAACAGGATCTGGTAAGTCCACAACCTTATATTCGGTCTTAAATCAGTTAAATACTGCCGAGAGAAATATCATTACTATTGAAGACCCTGTGGAATATCAAGTTGAAGGGATTACCCAGATTCAGGTGAAACCCGAGATCGGCCTTGATTTTGTATCTGGTTTGCGTTCCATCTTAAGACAAAGCCCCGATGTGATTATGATCGGCGAGATAAGAGATTCTGAAACCGCGGATATTGCAGTAAAGGCATCGCTAACCGGACAATTGGTGTTTTCTACGTTGCACACCAATGATGCCTTATCCAGTATAACGCGCCTCATTGATATGGGCATCGAACCATTTTTAGTTGGCTCAAGCCTTATCATGCTCTGTGCCCAGAGGCTCTGCCGTAGGCTTTGCCTTAAGTGCAGGCAAGCTACTGATATACCCGATAAATTCTTGGAGAGTATAGGCTTTACTCTGCCCTTGCTGCAAAAACAATATACCGGCGAAAGAAGAGCGGGGCTTGAAGAAAAATTAACCTTCTATACTGCAAGTGGATGTAAATATTGCAATGACACAGGATTTTATGGTAGAATAGCAATTTTAGAAGCGGTTATTATTAATGATGCTATTCGTGAAATGATTATGAAGAAAAAAGCCGCCGATGAAATAAAGCAATATGCTATAACGAAGTGCGGGATGAAGACATTAAGGGATGATGCTTTTATAAAAGTAAAGATGGGCTTGACAACATTAGATGAGGTTATCAGGGTAACTAAAGAGGAATAATAGTATGGGCGCAACTTATCGTATTTTATTGCTTAACAACGACGAAGCAATCTCAAGGTATCTGAAAGAAAAATTAACTATCGATGGCGGATTTTCGGTTTCCTGCGAATCCAATAGTCAATCCGGCATAGATGCTGCCAGGCGCGGCAGTTTTGATATTGCCATAGTCAAATTTGGCATGCCAGATCTGGATGGCCTCAGCTTCCTCAGGAGTTTAAAAGCGATAGATCCTGATTGCGTTATTATCGTATTGATCGAAGAACCCAATCCATATTTATTAAAAGAAATATACAGGCTAGGCGGATATGACTTTATCAGTCAGCCGTTTAATCTGGAAAAACTATTCTTTCTCATTAAAAAAGGCACGGATTTGCGCTCATTGATGCTTGCGCATCGTAAATTAGTTAGCGGGCTACAGGAACACAATACTTCTTTGCAAAAGCAAAATTCGCTTTTAGCCAGAAGAATTGAAGAATCAACAAAGAATTTAACCAGGCTTTATGAAGACCTGCGTCAAACCTATATGCGTACGATTAAGGTTTTGGCTCAGGCTATTGATGCCCGGGACCATTATACCCATAGCCATTCCGAGAATGTTGCTAAATACGCTGTTAGCATAGCTGAAGAGTTGCGCCTGCCTACTGCTGAAATAGAATTAATCAGGGATGCCTGCGAATTGCATGATTTGGGTAAAATCGGAGTTGAAGATTGTATATTGGGTAAAACTACAAGCCTCACTAGTCAGGAATGGGAACAGATAAGACGCCATCCTCAAACCGCCGCACAGATTTTAGAGCCGCTTACTTTCCTGGATGGAGTGATAGATTTGGTTAAACAGCATCATGAGCACTGCGATGGCTCAGGCTATCCTGAAGGACGTAAGGGTGATGATATTTTACTGGGTGCGCGCATTATCCATGTAGCAGATGCCTACGAAGCAATGCGTTCCCCTCGTTCTTACAGGCTGGTTCCCCTTTCGAAAGAGGAAGCTATTTTGGAGATAAAGAATAATACAGGGACGCAATTCGATCCGAAGGTGGTAGATGCGTTTTAGCAGGTAGTGGAAAAATTATAAAATACGATTCAAAATTAACGGGTCTATAGTCTATGGTCACTGGTCTATGGTTTATATTAAAAAACTAAAACTATTGACTATAGACTATTGACTATCGACCCTTAGCGTTTATTTTAAACAATGAACACCTATAAATATACTGCCAAAGATAAGAATAGCCATACTGTAATTGGTATTTTAGAGGGTACTTCTGAAACAGAGGTTGCGGATTTCCTGCATAAGAAAGAATTGGTGGTTGTTTCGATTTCCCCAGCGAAAAATAAAATATTAAAAACCAGAGATAAAAAAGTAAAGCTCGATGATCTGGTTATTTTTGCGCGTCAGTTATCTACAATGATTGATTCAGGCATCCCCTTAGTTCAGTCATTAGGAACACTCGCAGAACAGATTGAGAATAAGAATTTAAGGGATGTGGTTATAACTGTGCGTCAAGATATTGAAGCAGGGATGAGTTTTTATGGCGCCTTAGCAAAACATCCCGCTGTGTTTTCCGAGCTTTTTATTAATATGACCAAGGCAGGCGAAGCATCGGGCACGCTCAATGAGGTTTTAGACAGGCTAGCCACGTATTTAGAGAAAACAGCAGCGCTTACTCGGAAGGTGCGTTCGGCTATGGTTTATCCTGCGATTTTAATAAGTATGGCTACATTGATTACTACCGGTTTATTGGTTAAGGTTGTGCCTATATTTAAGGAAATATTTGCATCTTTCGGGGGGAAATTGCCTTTGCCCACGCAAATCCTGATTGCGGCGAGCAATTTATTAACTAAATATTTTTTAATCTTCGTGGTTTTATCAGTTATCCTCGGGTTTCTTTTTAAGAGATATATCAGCACGGAGAAAGGCCGCTATAATTTTGATGACCTAAAATTAAAAACGCCGGTCATAGGAACACTTTTTAGAAAAATGGCATTAGCCAGGTTTTCACGCACATTTTCTACCCTGGTAAAAAGCGGCGTTGATATCTTAAGTGCTTTAGATATTGTGGGTAAAACTTCGGGTAATAAAGTAATCGAGGAGGCAATGGCAGAGTGCCGTAAGGCAGTGCGGGACGGTGAATCAATTTCCCGGCATTTATCCAAAAGAAAAGTTTTTCCTCCTATGCTTTACCGCATGATTGGGGTAGGGGAGCAGACAGGACAGTTGGAAAAGATGCTTTCTAAAATTGCCGACTTTTACGATGAACAGGTAGATGCGGCAGTAGCCGGACTTACCAGCATTATTGAACCCATAGTAATTGCTTTTCTGGGTATTATTATCGGCGGTATTGTTATTTCTTTATTCCTACCGATATTTAAGATAACCGAACTTATAGCTCAGTAATTAATTACTTCAATTGTATATAGTTTAGGCTTTGTTAAAATATATAAAAATAAAAAAATACTTGACAAATATAATATTATCTGTTATATTTGTAACGTTCTGATGAAAATCAAAAGCAGCATTGATAAATTTGGATAGTTAATGTTAACCCGAACATAAGGCGCGTAAGATTTTTACCTGCCTGGCGTCAGGCAGAGATTTCAAAGCGTCCCGGTATGTAGCGGGACGCTTTTTGTTTTCCTTCGACAAAATTCAGGAAAACATCCTTAAGCTAAAACGAAGTCGGAGGATCTGCTCTTTGTTAATTTGGATAGCCAAGTAGCGAAATGAGTAGTAAGTTAATAGAGCCATTATACAAACTTTCTCATAAATTTTGGAGAGTTTGATCCTGGCTCAGAGTGAACGCTGGCGGCGTGGATTAGGCATGCAAGTCGAGCGATGGTGAGGGAAGCTGAGGCCGTAAGGCCGAAGCGACTCGAACCATAGCGGCAGACTGGTGAGTAATGAGTGAGTAATTTACCTCTAAGCCGTGAATAGCCTTGCGAAAGCAAGGGTAAAACACGATGTGTTTACGAAGGCGCAAGTTTTTGTAAGTAAAAGTGGCTCGTAAGAGCTATTGTTTAGAGATGAGCTCGCTTCCTATCAGCTAGTTGGTAGGGTAATGGCCTACCAAGGCTTTTGACGGGTAGCTGGCCTGAGAGGGTGGTCAGCCACACGGGGACTGAGACACTGCCCCGACTCCTACGGGAGGCTGCAGTCGAGGATCTTTAGCAATGGGCGAAAGCCTGACTATGCGACGCCGCGTGAGGGATGAAGGTTTTCGGATCGTAAACCTCTTTCGATAGGGAAGAAGCTTCCCGGCAATAACACTGCTGGGGGGTTGACGGTACCTAGAGAAGAAGCCACGGCCAACTCCGTGCCAGCAGCCGCGGTAATACGGGGGTGGCGAGCGTTACTCGGATTCATTGGGTGTAAAGGACAGGTAGGCGGCTATGTAAGTTGGAGGTGAAATCCTGCGGCTCAACCGCAGAACTGCCTTCAAAACTGCATGGCTTGAGGCTAGAAGAGGAGAGCGGAATTCCCGGTGTAAGAGTGAAATCTGTAGATATCGGGAGGAACACCAGTAGCGAAAGCGGCTCTCTGGTCTGGCCCTGACGCTGAACTGCGAAAGCTAGGGGAGCAAACAGGATTAGATACCCTGGTAGTCCTAGCCGTAAACTATGAGCACTAGGTGTTGGGGGTAACCCCTCAGCGCCGTAAGATAACTCGTTAAGTGCTCCACCTGGGGACTACGACCGCAAGGTTAAAACTCAAAGGAATTGACGGGGGCCCGCACAAGCGGTGGAACATGTGGTTCAATTCGACGCTACGCGAAGAACCTCACCAGGGCTTGACATGCAGGAAGTAGGAAGCGGAAACGCCAACCACCTGTCAAGTCAGGAGCCTGCACAGGTGTTGCATGGCTGTCGTCAGCTCGTGTCGTGAGATGTTGGGTTAAGTCCCGCAACGAGCGCAACCATTATCCTTTGTTGCTACTTCCAAGACCGCAAGGTTGAGGGAGGCACTCTAAGGAGACTGCCCGCGATAAGCGGGAGGAAGGTGGTGATGACGTCAAGTCAGTACGGCCTTTATGCCCTGGGCTACACACGTGTTACAATGCCCACTACAAAGCGTTGCCAAACCGCGAGGTGGAGCTAATCGCAAAAAAGTGGGCTCAGTTCGGATTGGAGTCTGCAATTCGACTCCATGAAGACGGAATCGCTAGTAATGGCGGATCAGCTACGCCGCCGTGAATACGTTCCCGGGCCTTGTACACACCGCCCGTCAAGCGATGGGAGCTGGGGGTACCTAAAAACTTCTCGTAAGAGAGGTCTAAGGTAAAACCGGTGACTGGCGCTAAGTCGTAACAAGGTAGCCGTACCGGAAGGTGCGGCTGGATCACCTCCTTTCTAATTTTTTGCAGTTGCAAAAAATTAGAATCAATAGTCAATAGTCAATAGTTGATGGTTTAACTATAGACCATCGACCATAGATTATCGACTGCGAATTTTGCATTCGCAAAATTCGCTGCTTGGCTATCTAATTAAATTCGGGAGACATACTCCTGTTGCAAAATCAATGTGAGCAAGGGTCTCCCGTTTTTTATCGTGGAATGTGTAAAGTGATACGTGTAATGAATCAGGGCATTACACCTGCCTGCCGGCAGGCAGGCACTACACCCTAAACATTACACATAATGAAACGGGCCCATAGCTCAGTTGGTTAGAGCACAGCCCTGATAAGACTGGGGTCGAAGGTTCGAGTCCTTCTGGGCCCATTTTAGTTCATAGTTGATAGTTCGTAGTTCGTAGTAAAATCTATGAACAATGAACTAAAGCGAGCGCGAAAGCGCGAGCGTAACTATGAACTGACACGGGGCTGTAGCTCAGCTGGGAGAGCACCTGCTTTGCAAGCAGGGGGTCAGGAGTTCGATCCTCCTCAGCTCCACCAATATTTTCATTAATGAAAATATTGGTGAGTGCCGAATTAATGTAATTCGGCCTCCACCAATATAAAGCATAGTATTCTTAAATTTGTTTGACGATTCGTTCGTCAATCTATGCTCTTTGACAACTACATATTAGTTCAGAGTTCAATGTTTATAGTTCAAAGTTTCTAATAGAGACGATGAACTCTCAACCATGAACCATGAACTAAAATAACAAGGTCAATTTGTTGATCTTGTGGGTAAACTACATATAACCGAGAGAATCAGATTTATTGGTCAAGCTACAAAGGGTTTATGAAGGATGACTTGGTTAGGTGAGGCGATGAAGGACGGGGTAAGCACCGATATGTCTCGGGGAGTCGCAAACAGGCTTTGATCCGGGAGATTCCGAATGGGGCAACCCATCGCAGGTTATACTGCGAAATCCCCGCGATGAATTCAATAGTTGCGGGGAAGCGATACCAGGAGAATTGAAACATCTAAGTACCCTGAGGAAAAGAAATCACAGAGATTCCCCCAGTAGCGGCGAGCGAAAAGGGAAGAGCCTAAACCATTTTTCCGTAAGGAAAAATGGGGTTGCGGGACCTCAATGTGGCAGATGGAAGGATAGCAGAAATGTATGGGAAGACATACTATAGAGAGTGAAAGTCTCGTATGCGAAATTCTGAAGTCGCCTAGGGGTATCCCAAGTACTAC
>JAUYOH010000162.1 GCA_030695925.1 Candidatus Omnitrophota bacterium | reverse complement strand
TGAGGCTCCTGTCTTTCCCTTTTCTGTCGTAAATAATCATCTCATCGACATAAGGACAGCCTTTTAACGCCTGGCTTTCCACCCGCCCTATCAATAGCGCGATGAAAGCCTTGGGGTTATTCTGGCGGATAGCGCGTATTGAGGGGATAGCCAGAACGCAATCTCCCACAGCACCCATCTTTATTATTAATATCCTTTTGGCCTCCAGCGCCTCTTCATAGACTTTGACCGTATCATTGACCATTTTATCGAGAGTGTATTTCTCCTCGGCGTCTTTCCTTGCCCTTTGCGCCAATTCTCCGGAAAGCTGCCTGTCCTTCAAAAGCCTGACTATCGCCTCGCCCATCGCCTGAGAGTCTCCGGGTGGGACAAGGAGGCCGTTATCTCCATCGCGTATTATCTCGGTCACTCCCCCTACGCTCGTCGCCACAACCGGGACACCCGCCGCGAAAGCCTCTATTATGACCCTGCCGAATCCTTCCTGTGTCGTCGTCGCCAGAACCAAGACATCCAAGCGTGATAGTATCTCGGGGATATCGCTTCTTCTTCCTAAAAATTCCACGTATTTGCTTAAGCCTAGCCTCCGGACAAGATCCTCTAATTCCTGCTTGTATTTCGCCTTTTCCGGCGGGGCATCGCCCACTATCAGGCCCTTAAGCCTCGGAACAGACTTTATGGCCTTCGAGACGGCCCTTAAAAAATACGTGTGTCCTTTTATAGGTGAGAGCCTACCGATGATCCCTATCACGAATTCCCTCTTGGGCGACTCTTCCGGTTGTCGATATTTAAATTTATCCAGGTCCACGCCCCGGTAGATAAGCCTGATCCGCCGGTAAGGAACGCCAAAATTATCCATCATATGTTTCGCGATGACTTGGCTTATCGCGATCACGAACTTGCCCCAACCCATCACGCCGCTGAAACTTAACATCCGTTTTGAATAATACCCGTGGCAGGTAGTGATAAAGACAGTGCCCGTGCGCCTGGCCGCGTAATATCCTATTATCGCCGGCACCCTGCTTCTTGCGTGAACTATATCGGCTTTCTCCTGCCGGAGTATCTTCGCAACGGCCGGGATCATCTTTAAGACCGTGAGAGGATTTTTGCTGTGGACGGGCAGCGAATAATGCCTTACACCCTCCCCCTCAAGATGCTTTACTAGTTCTCCGCCGTTGGAGATGACGATAGAACAGTGTCCTGCCTTCGCAAGTCTTACGGCGAGGTCTACGACACCCGTCTCCACACCGCCCGTATTAAGTTCAGGTAAGATCTGTATTATTATCACTTCTTATCCGTCTTATCGGTATCGTTTAGCCAAATATACGCGAGCACTGACGCCGCGACAACCCCGATAAGGACAAACGCGTAGATAGAGCCCTTATTCGGGTTCTTCCATATGATGCCGGGTATCAGGTTTTTGGTCGCGTCCACAATAGCGCCTAAGATCCCGCCGAGCGAACCAATCGCTATCAGAATAAATATCTTTTTTCTGGTCATCCTTATGCCCTCCTTTATATTATCTTACCTAGCGCGGACCGCACCAAATCCCTATCGCTAAAGGTCACAGGCGGCGCGGCCTGCCTGACTGAATCGCAGATATCATCCTTAATGTGGTCCGCATCCGAAAGCCTGACAAGGCCTTCTTTCTCTAAATTCGCCATTGCTGTCTCCTGTTTCGTCTTGAAGAATAATTGTTTCTTCCGTGGCATGAAGACAAGCGGTCTCCTGCCGGAAGCGATCGCCTCGGTTATCATCGCTATGGATTCGCCGGAGACAACCAGTGTATTCGAAAGAGCGAGGATCCCTTCGATAGCGCCTTCAAAATTATTCTCGTTGGCTATCAAAAGAAGTTTGACTCTCTCGACGCCGCTAAGCCGCGCCTTAACTGCGTCCTCGACGGCGCCCGAGGTCCTCCTCGAAGTCGTTATAAGAATTTCGGCGTCTAACTCCCCGGCCGCGCGTAAGACCTCATCAAGCACGGCGGTCACTAGGCCCGCTTCCAAAGTGTATGCCTTGCTATCGCCGCCGATCAAGACCCCTATGATATTATCCTTTGTGACGTTGACCCGCTCTCTTAGGGCCGAAGCATACTTAGAGAACGACTCGGCCGTCAGGTCGGTCACGGTGCCTTTTGTAAAGACGACCTTCGGCGTCCTTTTAATTTTATCATGTAGCGGTATTATCGCAAGATTGTAATCTCTTATAGAATAGATATTCGGCCGCATCACGACTATCGCCTTCGCGTTGAGCTCTCTCTTTAGCGATAGGGCTATGCCGGCCGTAGAAGAGCCGCAGGATATTATAAAATCGGCGTATACGGCTTTGATCCTGTCATATACCTCTTTGGGAAAACAGAATGAAAGCCGATGCAGATTAAATCCGAGCATCGTGCCCAGATCGAATACCGCCCTTAAGTATTTATTCTTAAATTCCACCTCAAGGGTCTCTATTATCGCGTCCTTCGCCTCGTATCCAGACTCCACGCGCAACTCTTTGATCATACCGGCCACGGCAAGCGACTGCTTGAGGTGGCCGGTCTTTCCGTCGTTTATCACTAATATATATTTCGTCGGTGTGGACTTCCAGCGCTTATGGAGCCAGAGCCACTGGGCCGGATATTTTTCTACATACGACTGGAGAATAGTGGCAAACCTCTGCAGTATCTCGTGTATATCTTTCTTTATATCCTCGGACGGGAGGACTGAGATATCATCCTCTATGGAGATCCGATGGTACGGGCCTTTCTCGCGGATAATGAAAACGGGAAAGATGGGAGCGCCCGTCCTTAAAGAGAACTGGGCCACACCCTTGGCGATCGAGGCCCTGCGTCCGAAGAAATCGACGAACTCGCCGCGCTTGCCTCCGTCCTGGTCAGATAATATCCCGACCACCTCGTTATTCTTAAGCGCCTGCATTATCTCTTCTTTTGCGTCTTCCTTGAATATCACGCGGGCCCCTTTGGAGCTGCGCATCTTGTTCAGATAACCGTTCAATCTCTCGAATTTCTGCCACCTCGCAAGGACGTTCATCTTCAAACCGTAGGCGCCGCCGACAAGCG
>JAUYOH010000158.1 GCA_030695925.1 Candidatus Omnitrophota bacterium | reverse complement strand
ATAGTCGTCAGGAAAAGTAGTAATCACCTCACTGTAGGCGGAGGTTTTGGCTTTGTAGCGGATATCGGCCATTACTTTTTCGATACCTGCTTCCGCGAGGACAGTGGCTTTAGTATAATTTAACTGGTTTACGGCTGCCTTGTATTCCAGTTGCATATTTATCGCGAAGCTCGTCGCTATCATCGCCAGAAGCGCCAGTATCCCGACGGAGATTATAAGCGCGACCCCGCCTTTTCTTTCTTTAGTATTTACGCTTCGCTTCCTCATTTCGCTCCAGAGATAAGTACCATAGTTGTAAAAGTCTTCGTCTGGCTGCCGTCGCGGCTCCTGACAGTCAATGAAATCCCTACCGCGTCAGGCAATCCGTCCGGCTTCTTTAAATTCCCGTTAGCGTCGTAGTTCGTGAGATTATCAGATCCAGAATCCCAGTTAGTCGTAGTAGCTGTGGGCGCGGCTCCGGCAGCATTCCTATAATAATAAGTAAATTGTAAATCCGTTACATTTTTAGCTGCCATGTTATCTGCGCCCGTAGCAGGAGTCGTAAAGTCATACTTAACCGGCAGCGCATTAAATGACTCAAAATGCCTCATAAGGACATCGTCTGAAGTACCCGCTGTCCCTTTCCCGTCCAGCCAATAACCTATCTCGCATAAATCCATCCTTAACGCCTCACCGGTCCTTAAGGCGATAGGCGCCACGAAGAAGAGTTCGTCTTTCGTTGAGTTGGTCTTTAACCTTGTGCCGGTCTCATCTATACCAACGAACTTCGTCCATTGATTTTGATCGCCTGAACTCTGATACAAAAACGCGGACTGCAATTCCCTCGATATCAGGTCCAACGCTGCCCTCGCCTCCTCATACATCGTGAGGATATTCTCGGATTTGCGCCATGAATCAAGCCCTCCCCTGAAGACGGTAAACATAATAGTGGAGAGTATCGAGAAGATGAAGACTACAACTAAGATCTCTGTCAGCGTAAGGCCTCTATTATTAAGGCGCATATTTTGCCACATAGGTAGTAAATATCTCTTGATGTTCCCTGTTCTTATAATTCCACTTAACGGTAAGTACGATCTTGCGCAAATAACCGGTCGGCATCTCATCGGTCACATCCGCTGTCCAGGAATACTTTGAATTTGTAAATGTGCCGTTGGTCGTCCCGACATCCGGGAAACCATCTTTCTTTATCTGCGTTAATTTCTCCTGCGCGTAGAGCGATGCCTGCGTTAAATTAATTGAACGACTCGCGGAGTCGAAGCCGACAGGGAAAAGCGAGAGGATCCCTACCAGCCCGATAGCCAGAATCGCCATCGAGATCACTATCTCTATTAACGTAAACCCCTTTTTCAATTATCTTCTCCAGTTAGTGACATCGTCGCCGGGCTTTGGCGAAGACGTATGTTCATCTATGGCGTTCGGCCCGGTCGACCAGATATCAACATACTTGCCGTAATCCGCGCCTATTCCATGATTGGTTCCCGGATTAGTATATCCATAAGGATTGTTCCACGGGTCGATGAACTGACCACCGGAGATCTCATTGGTCTGAAAATTCATATACGGACCGCTCCAGTCTGTCGTCGGAAGCGCGTAGCTCTGTGTTCCGATGACATACGTGCCGGAATTTTCAGACAGGGCATTGATTAAATTAGCGTTCCCGCTGCTGGGATAGCCCCCAAGGTCCGACTGAAACATCCCAAGCGCGGTCTCCACAGAGGAGATAGATGCTCTGGCTTTCGTTATCAAAGCACGTTTCCTTGCCTCTCCGGAGGCGCCCAGTATCAAACCTGCCAAGATCCCGATAATAGCCAGAACGACTAACAGTTCTATAACGGTAAACCCTCTCTTTATATTCCTCATATTAACCCCCTCCTCCGAGCGCCGTGACGAGCGAGAATAGCGGCAGGAACATCGCGATGACGATGAAACCGACTACCAAACCCATACCTATGATCAAGAACGGCTCCAATAACGACATAAGGCCGGTGACCGTCACATCCACCTCTTCGTCGTATACATCGGCTATCTTAAGCAGCATCTGGTCGAGGGCGCCGGTTTCTTCTCCGACCGAGATCATATTGACAGCCATCGCGGGAAAGAGGCCCGCCTTCAATAAGGGTTTGGCGACTGTCTCTCCTTCGCGGACACTATCATGCACGCGTATTATCGAACGCGCCATCACTTCGTTTCCTGTCGTATCCTTGGCGACCATAAGTGCCTGTAAGATGGGCACGCCGCTTGAGAGCAAGGTGCCTAACGTCCTTGAGAAACGCGCAATGGCTATCTTGCGAAGCAACTGCCCCATTACCGGCATATCCAATTTAATCCTGTCTAAGATCAATCTCGTCGCGGTAAGCCCATATAGAACCTTATAGAGTATTATAAGAACGATTATTATCGCGAGGCCTATAAACCACCTGTTCTTGGCGAAGTCGCTTATGACAAGGAGTATCTGCGTTATCAGAGGCAGAGGGACATTCATCTCCTTAAAGATCTGCATAAATTTAGGGACGATGAAAGTGACGAGGAAAAATAGCACCGAAACTGCCATCGTCAGGACTAATGCGGGGTAGATAAGCGCCGCTTTTATTCTGCTGTTTAACTTCTGGGATTTTTCCGCGAAATCAGCCAGACGTGTCAAGACGAGCTCGAGGACTCCTCCTGTCTCACCGGCCTTTACCGTATTGACGTATAAAGGCGGGAAGGCCTTCGGATATTTAGCGAGGGCTTCCGAAAAAGAGCTTCCTCCCTCCACCTGCTCGGCTAACCCGCGTATCGTCGTCTTCAGTAACCCCGGTTTTTCCTGTCGTTCCAGCACATATAATGACCTCACGAGGGGCAGTCCCGCGCCGATAAGCGTGGAAAGCTGCCTTGTAAACACCGTGACTTGCTTGGGGCCTATCCTGCCTATAGCGATAGAAAGGAAGGGCTTGGAAGACGGGGCCCCGGCTTTCGCCAGTTCTTTACCGACGATGGGCTTTTCGACTTTGGTTTTTTCCTCCATGATGCTGACGGGATAAAAACCTTTATGGCGGATATTATCTATCGCTTCCTGATTATTGTTTACCTCAAGCCTGCCTTTTACTTCTTTGCCCTCTTTGTCGATCGCGATGTAGTTAAAGATTGACATAGGCATTTACGCCCTTTCTATATTTATAAGATCGCTGTCTGCGCTTCTTTCAGCACTTCTTCCAGCGTCGTAACGCCGCTATAAACTTTCTCCATGCCATCTTCTAACAGCGTCTTCATTCCGCTCTCTACGGCTGCGTTCTTAAGTAACGCCGTGTGGGCTTTATCTATTATCAATGAGCGTATCTCATCGTTTAAGACAAGAAGCTCGAAGATCCCTGTCCTGCCTTTGTATCCCGAATTATTGCATTTGACGCAACCAGCGCCCCGGTAGAACTTCTTCGTCTTTGCTACTTCCGCGCTTATGCCCATATCCTCAAGGATCTCGGGCTCCGGTATGTATTCTTCCCTGCAGTTCTGGCATATCTTCCTTATGAGACGCTGAGCTAACACCGCCTCTACAGTCGAGGTGACCAAAAACGGCTCGACACCCATATCGATAAGTCTTGTTATCGTACCGGCGGCATCGTTTGTATGTAAAGTGGAAAATACTAGATGCCCTGTCAGTGAGGCCTGAATAGCGATCTGGGCGGTCTCGGCGTCCCTTATCTCTCCGACCATGATTATGTCGGGGTCCTGTCTTAAGATGTGGCGTAACGAGGTTGCGAATGTAAGGCCTATCTTCGCGTTTATCGGGACTTGAATGATCCCTTTGATATCATATTCGACAGGATCCTCAGTTGTAATGACCTTGTATTCTATCTTATTTATCTCTCTTAAGCCTGCGTATAACGTCGTCGTCTTGCCGCAACCGGTGGGACCTGTGGCGAGTATAATACCGTTCGGTTTTTGAATTATAAAACGCAGTTTTTTCTTCATATCATCCAGCATCCCTACCTCGTCCAGAGATAGGCTGACCGTGGTTCTGTCAAGGACTCTCATAACCACACTTTCGCCGAATATCGTGGGCAAGGTCGAGATCCTTAAGTCGACGCCTTTTCCTTCGATCGTGATCATGATCCTGCCGTCCTGCGGGAGCCTGCGCTCTGCGATATCGAGATTGGCCATGACCTTGATCCTTGAGGAGAGGCCTAAACTTAAATTCTTCGGCGGACGGGCGACCTCATATAATACGCCGTCTACTCTGTATCTGATCCTATAATCCTGTTCGAATGGTTCGAAGTGTATGTCTGAGGACTTTTCTTTGACGGCCTGTAATAAAATCATATTAAGCAGTTTGATAACCGGGGCGCGCGAAGCCAGCTCCTGCAAAGTGGCTATGTCCGTCGGTTCCTTTTCTGAGGATATTATCTCCATCTTCTCGCCGAAGATGCCCAATACGTCCTGTATCGTCTCGCCTTCGACTCCGTAATATTTACCTATGGCTTCCGTTATGTCATCCTCGCTGGCGACAGCTCCCTTGATATTTATCCCGAGGGTAAATCTCAGGTCATCGAAAGCCGCCACGTTCATGGGATCGGCGATCGCGACCGTCAATAGATTCGCCTCATAAGCGATAGGCATTATCGTATATATCTTAGCGATAGAAGCGGGGACTTTATCTACGACATTTTTGGGTATATCAATATCCTTTAATTTAACGACGGACAATCCCGCTCTCGACCCAAGTACCTGCAATATATCGTCTTCTTTCACTAGGCCCATATCGACGAGGATGCGTCCCAATAACTTGCCGGTCAGTGTCTGTTCCTCAAGGGCCTGCTCAAGCTGGTGTTCGTTTATCAGGCCCTTCTCCAATAATAACTGGCCTATTCTCTTGTAGCGCTCTTGCTTAGGATGTTCGCGTTCAACTGGCATCTCTACTCCTCATAACCATGGGTAATACGCACGACCTCGGCTAATGTCGTAATACCCTCCAAGGCCTTTATTATTCCGTCTTCGCGGAGTAATTTCATTCCCGCGCGCCGCGCCGCTTCCCTTATCTCGGTGGAAGGGGTCTTCTTGACTATCATCTCCCGTATCTCGTCGTTATTCATCAGAAGTTCGAATATCCCTATCCTGCCTTTATAACCGGTGTGGAGACACTCTTTGCAGCCGCGGCCGCGGAAGAGTTTCGCGGTCCTGGCCTCTTCCGGTTTTAACTCCATTGCCGATAATTCTTCCTTTGTGGGAGTGTAGGGCTCTTTGCAATTTTCGCAAATCTTGCGGACCAGCCTCTGCGCCATTATCGCCTGAACGGTAGAACTCACGAGATACGGTTTTATGCCCATATCTATCAAACGGGTCACCGCTCCGGCGGCATCGTTGGTATGAAGGGTGCTGAATAAAAGATGCCCCGTCAAGGCCGCCTGGATGGCGATGGACGCCGTCTCGAAATCGCGGATCTCGCCGACCATTATCACATCCGGCGCCTGCCTCAACATAGTCCTTAAGCCCGAGGCGAAGGTAAGTCCGATCGACGGCTTGACCTGCACCTGATTTATACCAGACAACTGATATTCGACGGGTTCCTCGACGGTGATCAATTTCCTGTTCGGCTTATTTATATAACTAAGCGAAGCATAAAGTGTCGTGGTCTTGCCGCTTCCGGTCGGGCCGGTAATCAGGAGCATCCCATACGGCAGATGGATAAGCCTCTCAAATCTCTCCGCGTCCTCGCGCATAAATCCTAATTCTTTTAACCCAAGCATAAAGCTGGATTTATCGAGGATCCTCATGACAACACTCTCGCCGTAAAGCGCCGGCAGGGTCGAGACACGCAGGTCAAAGTCTTTACCCATGCTCTGGATCCTTATCCTGCCGTCCTGCGGCAGCCTCTTCTCGGCGATATTCATCCCCGCCATGATCTTCAATCTGCTTATCACCGACGATTGCAATTGCTTCGGCGGGCCGGGCACTTCATGCAAAACACCATCTATCCTGTATCTTATCCTGAACTTGTCTTCCAGCGGCTCGACATGGATATCCGAGGCGCGATGCTTGACCGCTTCCGAGATAATCTGCGTTACCAGTTTGATTATGGGGGCTTCTTCCCGTTCATCCTGCTTGATCGTCTCGGCCGCGATCCCCTTAAAGGCGACCTCAAATTCAGTCTCCTTTTTTGACATCATGGCTTCAAGGATGTTCTTGCTGCCGCCGTAATGTTTCTCCAAGGCAATGTTCATATGAGCCTCGGGAGTCAATATGAAATCAAATTTATGCTTGGTTAGCGCCTCAAGGTTCTCCTGCGCAAGCAGATTAATTGGGTCGTCCGTGGCAATGGTCAATACATCGTTCTCGAATTTTATAGGAAGCAGCCTATGGCGATAGGCTATCTCCGGCTGGATCTTTTGTAAGACGTCAAAGGGAATCTCCAGATCAAAAGTCGGTAAACTGATAAGCGTAAATTGCGAAACGATGAGGTCTCTCAACTGCTCTATCTGCGTAAAACCCATCCCGGTCAGAAGGTCCACGAGGCGGCTGCCGGAACCCGCCTGCGACTTAAGGACGTTCCTTATCTGGGACTCGCTTAATATCCCTATAGATTTTAAATATTCGGCTATTAGTCTGTGTCTTTCCATGCGGCTCTTTCAGCCTCTCTCCATACCTGCCGAAATGAAACTTTTCGTTCCTTCGCTATTTTTTTGCAATCATCATATTCGGGTGCCGCGATCTTTAACCTGTCCGCGAGGTAACCTAATTTAACACTTATCTTACCATATTTTGTCGCTACTTCAATGATTTTACGATGTAATTTTTGTCTTGTCGCCTGATAGCGCCTGACGCCGAACGTGGGGGTCTCCTCGAAAATGATCGCGGCGATAGCGTCGGCCTTTGAAGGTTCCGTTAAGACCGTGACGAGACAGCCGGGGCGCGACTTTTTCATAATGATACCGGTCAGGTAGATATCCAGCGCTCCCGCTTCCAATACCCTCTCCATCAAATATTCATAGGCCTGAGGACTCATGTCATCTATATTCGTCTCGAGGACGGTGACCGTATCGGTCTCAAATGCATCTGTCTTCTCGCCGATCATCGCCCGCAGCAAATTTGGATGGCCTTGAATATCGGCGCTTCCGGCGCCATAGCCGACTTTAAGGATTTTCATAGGCGGGGCGCCGCCGAAGCCCTTAGAGAAAGTCTTTAATATCGCCGCGCCAGTCGGCGTGACAAGTTCATGCTGAATGCCGGAAAAAACCACTTTAATGCCCTCCAGAAGATACGCCGTGGCTGGGGCCGGATTCGCCAATGTGACGACGGAAGAATAGACCGCCTCTATTCCCAACTTTTCTACGGCTATAGCGGCGCCTAATATATCCACGATAGAATCTATGTCTGCCACCTCATGAAAGTGGACTTTCTCTCTGGGCACACCGTGCGCCGCGCTTTCGGCATCCGCGAGATTGGTGAAGATCTCCATAGCCCGGCATTTCACGGCTCTCGGGAGCCCGGAATTGTTTATCAATTTGACTATTCCCTTAAAGGTCTTTTCTTCCGTATGTTCACGGCTGGGGCGTTTGTCATAAATCACGTCGAATTTTACGCCGACGATCCCGCCGCGATTTACCTTCCGCGCCTTAAGTTTATAACCGTTTATTTTAGCCTTGCGCAGTTCGGAAGTCAAATAATCGATCTTCAGCCCGCAATGGATAAGCGAACCCAAAAACATATCCCCGCTTATCCCGCTTGGACAATCCAAATATAGAATTTTACTCATTTGTTTATCAAATTCGCGAAGTAACCCGCGCCGAAGCCGTTATCTATGTTCATGACGCATACGCCCGGCGAACAGGAATTTAACATCGTCAAAAGCGAGGACAGCCCGCCGAATGAAGCGCCGTATCCGACGGAGGTCGGCACCGCGATAACGGGACTCGAAGTCAAGCCGCCGACTATCGAAGCCAGCGCCCCCTCCATCCCGGCCACGACGATTATCACCTTCGCCTTCTTTATCAGATCCATCTTATCTACCAGCCGATGGATGCCGGCTACTCCGACGTCATATAATTTTTGCACTCTGTTGCCCAGAATATCCAAAGTCAATGACGCCTCTTCCGCGACAGGTATATCCGATGTCCCCGCCGTAATGACGAGGACGGGGTTTCTCTTCTTCGCGGGCCGCCTTCTTTGATAATATATCATCTTCGCGGGCTCTTCAAATCTGACCTGAGGGATTATCCTCGCCAGATATTCATACAGGACCGGTGTTGCCTTGGTGATGAGGAGAGTGTTCCCGCTCGCGAGGATCCTCTTTGATATCTCCGCGACCTCGAAATTCCTCTTACCCGGGGCGAATATGACTTCGGGAAATCCTTTTCTTACGGCGCGGTGAAAATCTATCTTGGCAAAACCTATATCCTGGAACGGGAAATGCTCCAGCCTCTTAAAAGCGGAGGCCTGCGATATCTTCCCCTTCTTTAGATGCGAAAGCACTTTTTTAATGGAATGCTTGGAATAATCCACTTTTATCTCTTCTTTAAGATCACGAAAATCAAGAGCGCGATCAAGACCGCGGCAAGGAAGTAAAAATCGTTGAAATACAGAAAATCCCTGATCTTGTCCCGCACGGAATATTTGACCTTCCTCTCGGTCTCCTCAGCCGGAACTATCTTCTCGATGGGGACGGATTGATGCTTTAATATCTTTATCCTGCCGCGCAGGGCCTCAACTTGGTCTCTCTTAAACCTTAAAAACTCGCCGCCTATCTTATAAGCCGGGATCTTGCCGCAAGAGACAAAATATCTTACCTCTTCTTCAGTAAGGCCGAGTAAGGCCGCGGCCTCCTTTAAATTAAGCAGACCCTCTTTTGTGTCCGGCACGCTTAATATCTTATTTAACTCGCTCCGATGCAATCCACTCATCTATCTTGGCCTTGTCAAAATGAAATACCCCGCCGTCCCTGATCGCCGGCAACTTACCGCTGTTAGCCCATTCATTAACCAGAGAAGCCTCTATCTCCAGATACCTCGCCACTTCATCCGCATCCATTATTTCCGTGGATGCCGCGCTCAAGACCTTTACGCTGCCGGTCATCTGGCAATTGCCGTTCAATACGGCCCCCTTATCGATCTCAAGCAGCGGCGTCTTTATGTTTCCGTCCACACGGGCAGGCGAGATCAGCCTGATGGACTTCTTTGCGACGATCTCCCCCGTCACCCTGCCTGCAATCGTGATCTCATCTCCGATGATGTTAGCGCTGACAAAGGCTTTTTCCCCGATAGTCAGAGTACCCCTCGTATCGAGCGTCCCCTCAAATCTGCCGTTAATGTGGAGATTGACCGGGTCCTTAAACGACATCGTCCCTTGCATGGTCGCATCCACATCTAAGATTTTTTCCTCGACCTTCTTGGCCTTGCCTAACATTTAAAACACCCCCTCTCCCTTTCCGTATTGTTACGGAACAGCCATCCAGTTTACCTTCTTTATTCCGTCGAGCTGGCGTATCCTGGAGATGATCTCTTCGTCATATTCGGACGTCAATAATTTAAGGCTTATCTTCAGGACCAGATTGTCCGGTGAAGCCGATTTCTGGACCTCGAAATCTTTTATCTCTACCTCGTATTCGCCCAAGACCGAGCGTATTTCTTCAAGTTGCGAAGCACCCGCCTTGGTCTCGACCGCGATCAATTTATACCAATCCTTCCTTATCAGTGATTTCTCGAATATATTCAGGAAAAACAGTGTCGCAAGCACTATGACCGTCGTAACGGTGGCCGGCACGTATAGCCCGCTTCCGACCGCCAAGCCTATCCCGGCTATGGTCCAGAGGCTCGCCGCGGTGGTAAGCCCGCGGACAGAGGCCTTAAATCTTATTATGGTGCCCGCACCCAAAAAACCTATTCCGCTTACGACCTGCGCGGCGATACGCGCGGGATCGGGTGTGGCACGGCCCTGGTATATATCGAATATGTACATAGACGTCAACATGATTAATGTCGAGCCGACACAGACCAGGATATGCGTCCTGAAGCCCGCGAGCCTGCCGTGGATCTCACGTTCATAACCGACCAGACCGCTTAATATAGCGGCCAAGAACAGCCTTGCTATCATCTCGTATTGGCTTACCATCTTTCTCTCCTATCAAATTCTCAAATTCGGTTCCGCTGAGAGACCTGATCTCGACCTGACTCTTCCCTTAAACAACCTGTAACCCATCGCCGCGACCATCGCAGCGTTATCGAGCGAAAGTTCAAAAGAGGGAAATATGACATCGATACCGTTAGCGCGCCCTTCCCGCGTCAGGTCCTGCCTTAAAAGTATATTTGCGCCAACACCCCCGCCGACGACCAACGTCGCCACACCCTTAGCCTTACAGGCGTCTATCGCCTTGGCAATGAGGCAATCAACGACCGCCTTCTGAAATCCCGCCGCGATATTCGCTATGACCTTCCTGTTCAACCTGTGGGCTTTTATGTAATATAATACAGCGGTTTTTATTCCGCTGAAACTAAAATCGTAAGAATCTTCGCCTAAATATGCCGGCGCGAATTTTATCGCATAGGGGTTGCCTTGCCTTGCCGCTCTCTCGATCGCCGGTCCGCCGGGATAGCCCAATCCCAAGACCTTCGCGACCTTATCAAACGCCTCACCCGCGGCGTCGTCCTTTGTCTGCCCTAATAATTTAAATTTACCCGCATTTTCGCAAAATACAAGGCTTGTGTGCCCGCCCGAGACGACAAGGCCGATGAACGGAAATCTTATGTCAGGTTTCTCTATAAGTCCCGAATACAGATGCGCCCAAAGATGGTTTACCCCTATCAAAGGGATATCCAAAGAATAGCTCAGGGCCTTGGCGAAAGAGACGCCGACCAACAGTGACCCCACCAACCCCGGCCCGCGGGTGACGGCCACTAAATCGATGTCCTTCAATTTGGCCTCTGCTTTCTTTAAAGAATCTTTTACCACATAATCTATTACTTCCACGTGGTAGCGTGTGGCTATCTCAGGGACTACGCCGCCGTATCTCTTGTGGAATTCAAGCGAAGAGGCGACCGTATTGGAAAGGATCTCTCTACCGTCTTTGACGACGCTTGCTCCGGTCTCATCGCAGGATGTCTCGATACCTAGTGTCAACATTTTGGTTTAATTAATCCTTGTATACCCCCTCTCCCTTCCCTCTCCCCCTTGGGGAGAGGATTAAGGTGAGGGGTTTACTTTGCCAGCTCAGATATATAAGTCAACTCTATGCCGTTCTCTTCAATCCGCGGTATCATCTCTTTTAATACGGCGATCGTATTAGGCCTGTCGTGGCCTAT
Source organism: Candidatus Omnitrophota bacterium (assembly GCA_030695925.1). Lineage (GTDB taxonomy): Bacteria > Omnitrophota > Gorgyraeia > Pluralincolimonadales > Pluralincolimonadaceae > JAGUXU01. Next base: position 39,778 of record JAUYOH010000158.1, on the reverse strand, counting down.
CCCGACGGCCTCGCCGTTTTTGACCGCCAGATCGATCAATTTCCCGAATTGTTTCCTGATATAAGCGGGATTGCTTTCATTGTCTAAAAAAATATCCCTCTTCGCGAATCTCACTTTCATTTCTCTGGCGAGCGGCTCGCATACCGAATCATTCGTCACAAGGCTATCCAGAAAAAACAGGTTATCTTCCTTTAATTTCCCGAATACCGCCCTCATCAAACGTCTATCCTCGGTCGCCTTCGACCCTTCGTGATTGGATATCCCCTTCGCGTACAAAACGCTCTCAAGCGCCTTAGCCAGATTCGACCTGATCTCGTCATCACGCATGGTGATATATAAAGTGCTCAACTCAAGCCTCATCTTGGCCTTCGGCTCCATAGGCATATGCAGGATCACCTCGAAATTACGCTCTTTGGCTTTATTAGCGACGAAAGTCGAATACGGCAGGCCCGGAAGGATAGAGAGAGTCATGGGCTTATCTATCTCTAAGAGGCCGTTTAAGTTCTTTATATTATAACCCCAATCATCGAGGACTATCGCGACCTTCGGCTTCGCCTTTACCGGTTCCTTCGGAGGAACTTTGGTTACAGGCGGAAGGCGATATGGAACTTTGCGGATTAGGGTCAGCCGGAATATGGGGACGCTGGCCGCGCGTTCCGATATCAAATACGATATTTCTTCCCTTACTTCCTTCTTTCCGCTAACGACGCTTACCTTGCTCGATTTCGAGACGGATAATAAATGGAAGCCCGCTTTCTCTAGCGAATTTTCCAGCGCTTTGCCGAAATCCTCGAAAGGGAACGAATCCGATACCCAGTATCTCTTCTCGATATATACATGCTTGACTCTCCCGACGAGGTCCCTCTTGAAGATCTTATTCCTGGCAAGTTCTGAAGACACAACCTTATCCAGCGCCTTGTTCTGAAAAACCGACGTAGCGAGGTTAAAGCCGACCAGAAGGCATATTACCGCCGCAAGTATGACTATTAAATTGTAAAAGACGTTTCTTTTCATTTCTTCATGCTGAATGTCTTGTATATCTTCATCGTCTTTATGACGTCCACCGCGCGCTGCAATTGATTATCGTATTCCTCTTTCTTTACGGAGGGCTTGGCGCCTTCTTTATTGTCAACCGGCGGCGTTTCTTCCAGCTTCTCGAATACCTCCTCCGGCTTCGCCTTCGATTCTTCTTTGCTCTTCTCTTCGCGTTCAATGACTATATCCGGGACGATCCCCTCGCCATGTATAGAGCGGCCGCCGGGCGTATAGTATTTACTTGTCGTAAGGCGCAGGGCCGAACCGTCGGGGAGCGGGATGACGGTCTGGACAGAGCCTTTGCCGAAGGTCTTAGTACCCACTATTATACCGCGCCTATGGTCCTGTATAGCGCCGGCTACTATCTCGGAACCGGACGCCGAACCCTGATCGACAAGGACGACAAGAGGGTATTCGGTACGCGGCTTTTTGTCTTTCGCCTTGAATTCCATATTCTGCCTCTTGTCCCTACCCTTGGTATAAACTATCATCTCTCCTGACGGCAGAAACTTACCGGTTACGTCGGCCGCGACATTCAAGAGGCCACCCGGATCATTCCTCAAATCTAATATCAAACTGTCCATGCCCTTCTTCTCTAATTCGACAAGGGCGTCTTCCAGATCTTTCGCGGAGCGCTCCTGAAAGACACTAAGCCTGATGTAGCCGATCTTGTCCTCTAATATCTCCGCTTTCCTTATCGATTTTACTTTAATGATGTCCCTTGTTATCGTAAACTCCAGGATCTTACCTTCGCTTTCTCTTAAGGCCGTCAGTGGGATCTGCGTGCCGGGTTTGCCGCGAAGTTTCTTGACCGCTTCCAATAGCGTGATTCCCCGGGTGATGTCTTTATCTATCTTGACGATCCGGTCGCCGGCTTTCAATCCCGCTTTATACGCCGGCGTGTCTTCTATAGGAGCGATGACGGTCAGCATATCGTCTTTAATGGCGATCTCTATCCCGATCCCGCCGAACTCGCCCTCTGTCTCGACCTTCATCTCGGTGTAGGTCTCGGGGTCCATGAATTCGCTGTACTTGTCGAGGGACTGTATCATACCTTTCATCGCCCCGTAGATGAGGTCTTTTGATTTTACGTCCTCAACATATTCGGCGCGGACTATCGAAATCACATCCGAGAAGAGCTCGAGGTGCTTATAGATATCTTCTTCTTTTTCCGGCGCGGCAAACGTCAGCGAACCACAGACCGCTAAAATTAAGATAACGACAAGGATAACAAATCTTCTGCTGCGCATATTCACTCCCTCCCCTTGGTTATGCCTATTTTGAAAGTTTACGTCTTAAAATCTCGTTGATGACGGCCGGATTGGCCCTGCCCTTTGTCTTCTTCATGACCTGCCCGACCAGAAACATAAGCGCGTTTTCTTTTCCTTTAAGAAAATCCTCCGCCGTCTTTTTATTCTCCGCAATGACCTCATCCGCCACTTTATCAAGCGAGGCGCCGTCCGATATCTGCGCGAGGCCTTTTTCTTCTATAATTTTGCTCGCGTCCTTACCCGTCTCAAGCATCTCCAAGATAACGTCCTTGGCCATCTTGCCGCTTATCCTGCCTGAATCGATCTCTCTAAAGAGGCCGGCGAGCGCCTGCGGCTTTACCTTTAACTTGATATCTTTAATCCGCAACGCCTTCGCGTTTAAGAATGCCGAGATACCTCCCATTATCCAGTTCGATACGGTCTTGGGCTTATCATAAAATTTCAGGCAGTCCTCAAAATAATCGGAGAGGTCCTTGTCCTGAATCAGCACCTCTGCGTCGTATTCGGGCAGGCCTAACTTATCGATAAATCTTCTCTTCCTGGTCTCCGGAAATTCGGGAAGAGACCTCTTGGCCGCCTCCTGCATATCCTTGGGCAGGGTAAAAGGAACGAGATCCGGTTCGGGAAAATATCTATAATCATGAGCCTCTTCTTTCGAGCGCATAGAAACCGTAACGGCTTTATCGGGATCCCAAAGCCGTGTCTCCTGGATTATCCTCTCCCCGTCTTCGATGCATTTTACCTGGCGCTTGAATTCGTATTCCAGGGCCGCCTGAACCCCTTTGAAGGAATTCATGTTCTTTATCTCTGCCTTAACGCCTAAAGATGTCTCTCCCTTTTTTCTGACCGAGATATTGGCGTCACAGCGGAGGCTTCCTTTCTCCATGTCGCAATCCGAGATATCCAGATATCTCAATAGTAATTTCAACGCGGTTAAATATTCATGCGCCTCGTCGGGCGAATTTATATCGGGTTCGCTTACTATCTCAAGCAATGGCATGCCTGAACGATTAAAATCCACGAGGCTGGAGTTTTCTCCTTCTTCATGAATAAGCTTTCCCGCGTCTTCCTCCAGATGGACCCGTTTTATCCTTATGGTCTTTTCCGCGCCATTTACTTTTATACTGAGGTGTCCGCGCTCCGACATAGGTTCATCGTATTGTGAGATCTGATAATTCTTCGGCAGATCGGGATAAAAATAATTTTTTCTGTGGAATTTCATCTGCTGCGAGATAGAGCAATCGACCGCGTGCGCGACTTTAAGGGCGCTCAATAAGGCCGTCTCGTTAAGTACCGGCAATGAGCCGGGAAAGCCTAAGCATACGGGACAGGTCTGTGTGTTCGGCGGCGCCCCGAATTCCGTTGGGCAACCGCAGAACATCTTTGATCTGGTCTTTAACTGGACGTGTACCTCCAGACCGATGACCGGTTCGTATGACATATTATAGTTTCGGCTTCCTCTTGCGCCAATCGGTGTTTTGTTCGTAAGTATATGCCGCTTTAAACAATTTCCCCTCTTCGAAGAAATTACCTATAAGCTGCATCCCGATCGGAAGATTGGTTTTCGTAAAACCGCACGGCACGGAGATAGCGGGCACACCCGCCAGATTTACCGAGATCGTAAAGATATCGGAAAGATACATCGATAAGGGATCGGCGCTCTTCTCACCCACCCTGAAGGCGGCTGTGGGCGAGGTCGGAGTCAATATGCAATCGATCCCGCTTTCGAATACGCGGTCGAAATCATCTTTTATTAAACGCCTTACCTTTTGCGCTTTTAAATAATAAGCGTCGTAATAACCGCTTGAGAGCACATGAGTGCCGAGCATTATCCTTCTCTTGGCCTCGGGCCCGAATCCCTCGCCGCGCGTCCTCTCATACATATCCAATATATTTTCCGGGTTACCGCACCTGTAACCATACTCAACACCGTCAAACCGGGCCAGATTCGATGAGGCCTCGGCAGTCGCTATGATGTAATAAACCGCGACCGCGTATTCCGTGTGCGGCAGAGAAATGTCGACGATCTCCGCCCCTAGATCCCTGAATAAGGTTACCGCTTCCCTGACAGCGCGCTCGACTTCTTTATCCATACCCGGTACAAAATACTCTTTCGGTATGCCTATCTTTATGCCTTTAACATCATTTTCCAAAAACTTCAGATAATCCGTCTCGTCTTTCTTCGGCGATACAGACGTGGAATCTTTATTATCAAATCCGGCAATAACGCTTAAAAGAAGCGCCGCATCACGGACATCTTTTGTAATGGGCCCTATCTGGTCCAAGCTCGACGCAAACGCGATAAGACCGTATCTTGAAACTCTCCCGTAAGTCGGCTTCATTCCGACGACACCGCATAGGGCGGCCGGCTGCCTTATCGAGCCGCCGGTATCAGAGCCGAGCGCCATTATTGCCTCATCGGCCGCCACAGCCGCGGCTGAGCCGCCGCTTGAGCCGCCGGGGATCCGCTCCAGATCCCATGGGTTTAATGTCGGATAGTAGGCCGAGCTCTCGCACGAAGAACCGAACGCGAACTCGTCCATATTCGTCTTGCCCATGAGTATGGCACCGGCATTTAATAATTTATCTATTACTGTGGCATTATACGGCGGCCTGAAACCCTTCAATATCTTCGATGCGCAGGTGGTAAGTTCGCCCTCAACGCAGATATTATCTTTTATCGCAACCGGGATCCCTTTTAATTTGCCGTCTGATTTATTAAGGGTCGATTCCTTTGCCTGCTTTATCGCGCGCTCTGTCTCGAGAACGACATACGCCTTTACTTTTTTGTCTACCGACCCCGCTCTTTCAGAGACGGATTCGACGATCTCTTCGGACGAGACGCCCTTTGCCCGTAGTTGGTCTAATAACTGGTGAGCTGTTAATGAATACAAATTATTCATAAAGTCAGATTAATCTTCTATGATCTTCGGGACCTGGAAGAAATCGCCTCTCCTTTGGGGGGCATTCTTTAATGCCGTTTCGCTTGAGAGAGACGGTTTAACCTCATCCACCCTCAAGGGATTAGAAGGAAGATGGGGATGACTCATAGGCGGAGTCTCTTTCTGTATATCGAGCTTATTCAATTTTTCCACGTAGGCAAGGATATCGTCCAACTGGTGCGAGAAAAGTTTTACCTCTTTTTCGCTTAATTTGATCCTCGCGAGCCGTGCGATATATCTTACCTTGTCTTCCTTTATACTCATCTTAACCTTCTAAATTATCATAAGTTACGTAGATTGTCAATCTCTCGGCTAAACCTCGAGATTGACGGCATTGCAAATTCTGGCGAAATCATCAAGTGAAAGTTCTTCTGCCCTCGCGGTGGGTTTTATGCCGGCGCGCTCCAGTAAAGCGGCCACACCGCTCTTATCTAAACCGAGGGATCCGCAGTAAGAGAGCGAATTAAGTATCGTCTTCCTTCTTTTCCCGAAAGCAGCCCTTGTGATCGTGAAAAACCTCTCGATATTATCCACCTGAACCGGCGGTTTAGGTAGAACTGACAATTCCATGAATACGGAATCCACCGCGGGCTGGGGATAAAAGGCGCGTTTGCCTATGTCCAGTAAGACAACCGGGCTCGCGTGAAATTGCACGAAGCAGGAAAACGATCCATAATCCTTCCTACCGGGCTTCGCGCGTATCCTGTCACCCACTTCCTTCTGGACCGTGACAAATATGGAACTGAAGTTATCCTTGTTTATTATCAGTTTCTCTATTATCGGTGTCGTTATATAATACGGAAGGTTTCCTATCGCCTTTATCTTGGGCGGGCATTCCGAGAGCGCACGGGCTAAATCCAGTTCCAGAAAATCTTCGCGTATGATCTGTATATTTCCGAATCCTTTCATTAATTCAAGCAGGGCAGCGCAGACTCTTCTGTCTTTTTCGACCGCGATGACTTTCTTGACCGAGCCTGCGATCCCCCGGGTCAAAGCACCCAGGCCGGGGCCGATCTCCAGGACCCAATCCGTGTTCTCAAGCCGGCATGTCCCGATTATCTCATCGGCTACCTTCTGATCGACTAAAAAATTCTGGCCCAAATATTTCTTGGGCCTTATCTCGTACCGCGCTAAGACGGCTTTTAATTCCGCCGAGGTCAGCAATTCTAAGACCGCCCTCCCTTTTTATGCATCTCTATCGCCAGATTTACCGCTTCGATCATCGACTCGGCATTCGCAAGACCCTTCCCCGCGATATCGAAAGCTGTGCCGTGTCCCGGTGAGGTGCGCACAAACGGAAGTCCTAATGTCACGTTGACGCTCTTATCGCGCGCGACCATCTTAAGCGGAGTAAGCCCCTGATCGTGATACATCGCTATGACGCAGTCTAACCTCCCGCGGAACGCCTCGTAAAACAACGCCTCGGAGGAAACCGGCCCGGTAATGTCCTTAAAACGCTTCTTCGCCCGCGCCACCGCCGGCTTTATGACGCGCTCTTCCTCTTTTCCTATCGAACCGCCTTCGCCGCCGTGTGGATTTAAGCTGGCCACACCGATCCTGGGGCGGTTTATCCCAAAATATCTCTTAAGCGCCGCGTGGCTTAACTCTATGCAGTCTGATATTTCTTCTTCTGTTATGGCCTTCGCGACGGCCTTTAACGGAAGATGTCTTGTCACGAGCGTGACCCTTAACGGGCCGCCCATAAGCATCATAGCGAATTTATCCGTCTTGAACGCCTTCGCGATATATTCGGTATGCCCTGAAAACTCTACCCCGGTGCGGGATATCGCTTCTTTGCTTACGGGTGCCGTGACCAGGCAATCCGCTTGGTCATCTTTAATAAGTTTAAGCGCGTAGTCTATGTACGCCAAGGAGGCCCTGCCTGAGAGAGCCGATCGCCGCCCCCATCTTATCGCGCCTTCGCTTATCAGTCTTAAATCGGCGATGGAGATATGCGGATTCGTTCTTATGGCGGCGTTGAGAAATTTCGGTAAGGAGTAAAGGACGGACCTGTCACCGATGATCAAAAAATTGGCAAGCCCGCGTAATTTACGGCTTGCCAATGCTTTCAGGACTACCTCAGGGCCTATACCGAACGGGTCTCCGATCGTTATCGCGACCCTCCCGGCGTACCGCCGGGACCTATTTAAACTGTATGAAGGCATCGCGCTTTAATTTGGCTATCCATTCCTTATATCTTTTTTGGGCCTTCTCTCTAAATATAGTATTCTCTACGTTGTCGCGGACCTCGGATAACGGCTGCGAATACGCGTCCTTTTTCTCTTCGACCTTAAATATATAGTATCCCGTGTCCGTCTTTATGGGAGGCGAGGCTTCTCCGGCTTTGAGCGCGAATATTACCTTATCAAACTCTTCCCGCATCTGGCCTTTTGGAATAAAACCCAGATCGCCGCCCTCGTCGGCTTTCGCTCCCTGCGAATACTGTTTGGCGAGATCTGAAAAATCCCTTCCCTCTTTTATGAGACGGTATACATCGTCGGCCTTCTGTTTGGCGAGCAGTTCGGTAGTGGCCTCGTCAAAACGGATCATTATGTTCTTAAGATGGACCGATTCGGGAGCCCCGAACTCCTCCGGATGCTTATCATAATAATCGCTTATCTCGGCGGGAGTCACAACGACTTTGTCCTTTATCTCATGAGTGACGAGCTTGGCCATCATGAGTTGTTCTTTATAACGGATCCTCAATATAGTTATGGTCAACCCTATCTTTTCCACCTCATCGTTGAAATCACCGGTCGAGGGGAATCGCATCTCGACATCCTTAAGCCGCTCGTCTATCTCCGATTCATCGACAACCACACCGCGGCGCTTCGCTTCCTGTAATATCAATTTATCTTCCACCATCTGGTTTAATATCTCGTCGCGTGTCTCTTCTATCTTAGCTTTCAGCTCATCGCCGGAAAATTCTTTTTTTAATTCGTTTGTCACCGGGGTCAGCGCCACGTCCAGATCAACCTGTGTTATCACTTCATCGTTGACCACCACTAAGATCTTATTGCCGAAACCCGAGGCCTGTCCGCATACGGCAAGGCAGCCTATGGCTATGATAAAGACCGACAAAATACGTAAATACGCGCGCATCTATTTGACCTCATCTTCCAACAATTTCTCGTTTATCTTTACCCGCGCTTTTGACTTTAAACTTTTTACCAGAGCGTCAAAACTCTCCTGCTGCGCCTTGTCCTTCAATTCCTTTTCGATAGTCCCCTTGACTTCGGATAATTCCACAGCGTGGGGCTCCTTTTTGTCCGTAAGCTTCATTATATGATAACCTAATTGGGTCTTTATTATATCGCTGACCTGTCCCACCTCTAATTTAAAACAGGCCGCCTCTATCTCGGGCATTAATTGCCCTTTCGCGAAATAGCCGATATCTCCGCCTCTTTCCTTTGAGGGGTCTTTTGAATATTGTCTGGCAAGTTGGCCGAACTCGGCACCATCCTTTAATTTCTGCAATATCTCTTTAGCTTCGGCCTCGGTATCGACTTGCATATGGCTGGCGCGCAGCTTAAGCGGCGTCACAAAATCACCTTTATGCGCTTCGTAAAACGCCTTTACCTCCGCTTCATCGACGCCGGTCTTTTTACTGCCTTCCACCTCTATCAACTTCGCGACTAAGATCTTCCGCTGGGCCTCATTGAGCAACTCTCTGACTTCGGGGTCTCTGCTGAGGCCGTGCCTTAAGGCCTCTTTATATAAAAGCTGTTCTGCTATCATATCCTCAAGAAAATCCTTCTTCCTCTGGCTCGCAAGCGCCTTATAATAAGGCGGAAGTTTCGCCAGTCTCTTCTCAAAATCCCCTACGGTTATGACCTTACCGTAAACGGTCGCCAGAGGCCGTGATTTGGCATCGCCGCAACCGGAAAGGATAGAAAAAATGATAACTAAAGATAGAAGTATATACGATTTACACATATTTAATTTACCGGGATTTGTCTGGGGGAATCCCTTGAGATAATATACCACATATTCCGTTAAGCAGGCAAGTTCTTTCGCAGTCCGGCGATGGTATTTCTGAGCAGTCTGCAATAGAGGTCGAAGCCGATTACGTCAATAAAGCCGTGTTGCTCGGTCCCTAACATGTTTCCCGCACCGCGCAGCTCGAGGTCTTCCATCGCTATCTTGAAACCGGAGCCCAGCTCCGTATGCTCTTCTATCGCCTTAAGCCTCATCTCGGCATCTTTCGGCAGGACGATGCCTTTCGGATACATGAAATACGAGTATGCCTGGACCGTATACCTCCCTACGCGGCCCCTAAGCTGATAGAGATCGGCCAGCCCGAACATATCCGCCCGATTAACAAATATGGTGTTCGCGTTAGGTATGTCGATTCCCGACTGCACTATGGCAGTCGAGACTAAGACATCGATCTCGCCTTTGATGAATTTTATCATCACATCCTCAAGCTGATGCGGAGGCATCTGTCCGTGGGCCTCCTCTACTACGGCCTTAGGGACGAACGTGGAGAGCCTCGAGGCTATCTTATCCAGCCCCTGAACCCTGTTATGGACGAAAAAGACCTGCCCACCCCGCCTGATCTCGCGTTTAATACCTTCCTTTATTATGTCTTCGTCGTATTCGGTGACCTTCGTTATCACGGGTATTCTCGTCTCCGGAGGGGTATCTACGACCGACATATCCTTTATGCCCATAAGCGACATATACAGCGTGCGCGGAATAGGAGTGGCGGTCAGGGTAAGCACGTCGACCAAAAGCCTCATCCTCTTGAGTTTCTCTTTATGCCTGACGCCGAATCTCTGTTCCTCGTCGATTATCGCAAGCCCTAAATCCTTAAAGCCGACGTCATGCGATAGCAGCCGGTGGGTACCGATGATTATATCCACCGCGCCCTCTTTCAACCCGTCCAATATCCTCGCGAGTTGCGCGTCGTTCCTGAAACGTGAAAGCATCTCGATATTTACGGGGTAATTTTTCATCCTTGATTTAAAAGTGGCATAATGCTGTGCGGCCAGAATCGTCGTCGGGACGAGAAGAGCGGCCTGCTTGTTGTCCATCACCGCTTTGAAGGCGGCGCGGAGAGCCACTTCTGTCTTTCCGTAACCGACGTCACCGCAGATCAGCCGGTCCATCGGTTTTGTGCTTTCCATATCGCGCTTTATCTCAAGCGTTGCCCTTGTCTGCGCCGGCGTATCCCTGAAGGGAAACGCCTTTTCAAGTTCAACCTGCCAATCCGTATCTTTGGAGAAAGCGTGGCCATGTAATGACTGGCGCTTTGCCTGCATCTCCAGAAAATCCATCGCGAGGGAATATATGCCCCTCTGCGCGCGCGCCTTCGCGGCGGCCCATGCCTTGGTGCCGAGTTTATAGACCTTGGGCGGTTTTCCCTCGAAACCGATATACTTCTGGATAAGGTCTATATCGGAGATAGGCACATACAATTTCGCCCCTTCGGCGTATTCAAGCACTATATAATCCAAGAGTTCCGCGCCTTCTTTTACTCTTTCGATGCCGCGGTATCTTCCTATCCCGTGCTTGACGTGGACGACATAATCCCCCGGAGAGATGTCAACGAAATTATTTATGGGTATATCTTCGGAAATGACCGGCCTTCTGTGGCTCTTTAATTTTTTGGGCAGGATACCCCTGATGGGCAGGATTATCGCCATCTGATGGTCGAGAAACGCCTCGCCGGTCGCGATATTGAAAGACCTTATGTGCGCGACCTTATCGCCGTCAAATTCGAGACGGACAGGGGCGTCGAAGGTAACGGGAAAGACATCAAGGATGCCGCCTCTTTGAGCGAAGTCTCCCTCTTCGGCGACCTTTGGCTGCCGCCTGTATCCGAACTCGACCAACCGGCCGTGGATCTCGTTTAAATCCACCACCTCTGCCTTATAAAGTTTTAGGGATTCGAACATTACATCTTTACGGGACAGGAGACTCCGAGAAGAGACAACCCGTTCGCGAGGACTTGCCTTACGCAGTCAACGAGGAAAAGCCTTGCGCCGGTCAATCTCGCGTCATCCGAGATGACCTTGTTTGCTTCATAAAATTTATGGAAAGAAGCGGCTAAGCTCTGCAGATATAAAATGATCCTGTACGGCTCGAGTTCCTGCGCGCTCAGGCGCACAGCAAGCGGGAATTGCCGCAGTTCCTTCAAGAGGCTCAATTCTTCCGGCGCCTTCAATAGGTCCATATCTGTCTTGCTTGTCTTTGCGGCCGGCGCCTTAGCCTGAGCCAGTATGCTGCAGATCCTGGCGTGGGCATATTGGACATAATATACGGGATTCTCGGGAGCCTGCTTCTTCGCCAACTCCAAATCAAAATCAAGATGGGCATTGGCTTTTCTCATAAGGAAGAAGAATCTCGCCGCGTCTCTTCCCACCTCATCGAGCACTTCCCTTAATGTTATATATTCGCCTGCCCTCGTCGACATCTTGACCGGTTGGCCGTTCTTATATAAAGTCGCGAGCTGTATTATTATTATTGCTACCGCGTCGGCCGGATAACCGAGCGCCTGAACCGCTGCCTTTATCCTGTTTATATAACCGTGATGGTCCGGCCCGAGGACATCGATGACCTTCGTAAAACCGCGCTCGAATTTGTCCTTGTGATAGGCGATATCGGGCGTTACGTAAGTATACGCGCCGTCGCTTTTCTTTAAGACTCTGTCTTTGTCATCGCCGAATTGCGTAGACTTGAACCAGAGGGCACCCTCGGCTTCATACAATAATCCCTTCTTCTTCAGGAACTCGAGCGCCTCCTCTATCTTTCCCGACGCGCCGAGCGCCTTCTGGCTGAACCAGACGTCGAATTTTACGCCGAAATCAAGCAGCTCTTTCTTTATTTCGTTTAATAGATAATCACATCCCCACGTGGAAAAGACTTTAAGGTCCCCGGGTGTCTCGGCCTTATATTTGTCGCCGTGCTCCTTGCGGAATTCCTCGGCCATCTCCTTTATATATTCGCCCTTATATCCGTTCTCGGGGAATTCATAATTATCGCCTAACTCTTGCCTGTATCTAGCGTATATCGACTGGCCGAGTATCGTTATCTGTACGCCCTCGTCATTTATGTAATATTCCCGCGTCACGCCGTAACCGTTAGCGCTTAATATATTCGCGAGCGAATCGCCGAATGCCGCCTGGCGCGCGTGCGCCACACTTAATGTCCCGGTAGGGTTTGCGCTGACAAATTCTATCTGGACATCTTTACCCTTGCCTGTCTGCGAAGAGCCGAATTTCTCCTTACCGGAATATATCTCATCGAGTATCTCCCGCAGGCATTTCGCCGAGAGATGAAAATTTATGAAGCCGTTCACCTCCTCTATATTATCGATACTGTCGCGAAGGCCGGATGAATTCAGATTATCCCTGACCGCCGTAGCGATCTCCTTGGCGATGTCATTCGGCGCCGATTTAAGGGATTTGGCTATCCTGAAGGCGATATTAGTGGACAGGTCGCCGTGCGCCGGATCTTTGGGGTTCTCCAGATAGAGGAATTCCCTGTTGTATAGGCCTTTGAACTTGCCTATGCCGCTTAGCGTCTTATCCACTAATTCCAAGATTTGATTTTCTATCATGTATATTGAAAGATAAGGCCATCCCGACGGATTATCGGGATGGCCTGACTGGTATACTTATCGTCTTAATCTAATTTTTCCTGAGGCACATCGCCCCACAGACCTTCCAGATTATAGAACCTTCGGGCATCCGGCTCAAACAGGTGCACCAAACAATCGCCAAAATCCAGCAAGACCCATTTTGCGTCGCTGCCGCCTTCGCTGTGCCAGAGTCTTGCCCCTTCGTCCTGCAGTCTTCCTTCTATCTCATCCGATACCGCTTTGATCTGACGTGAGTTGTTCGCGCTCATCACTATAAAATAGTCGTAGTACGCCGAGACACTCCTCATGTCCATCAGCACTATATCCTCGGCTTTCTTATCCTTCGCGATATCTGCTATGAGGTTAGCCTTGGACTTCGAATTTATAACCTATTCCCCCTTCAGTCGTTATCGTGCTTTACTTGCCGAGTATCCTATACATCCCCGTGCCGCAAGCGGGACATTTACCTTTCATCGCGGAACGGCCATTCTTCATGGTCTCTTTCTTCGCATCCTGCATTTCTTGCTTTTTTTTGCACTTCACGCAATAACCTTCCATTGCACACCTCCTCTCGGGATTTTAAATTACGGATTTGATTTTTTAGTTTACCATATCTAAAAATGCCTTGTCAATTTATTTAAGCAACCGGGGAACGCTCCTCGTCTATCTCCCCCACTATCTCCTCTGTTAAGTCCTCAAGGGTAACCAAGCCTACCGCCTTTTTCTCTTCATCTATGACGATCGCCATCTGTATGCGCATCTTCTGAAAATCCCTGAGCAATTCATTAACGCGTTTGTTCTTGGGAACGAAATAAGCGGGGTGGACCAGGTCCGGTATTATGACCAGCCCTTTATTCTGCCAAATATATAAAAGATCGCGGGCATGGATCAAACCGACTATGTTATCGGCCGAGCCCTTGTAAACGGGAATTCTCGCGTGCCCCTCCTCGACCAGCAGGTTTAACAATTCCTCGTCGGTGGCTTCGATATCTATCGTCACCATCTTGTCCTTCGGGACCATGACTTCACTTACGACGGTATCGCCGAACTCGAATATCCTGTGGAGCATCCTGCGTTCCTCATCGCCTAAGACGCCTTCCTCCTTGCCAAATTCTATCATCAGACGGATCTCCTCTTCGGTAATCAAAGGAGAGCGGTGCTTGACTTCCCCGCCGAAGATCTTTATTATCAGATTTGCCAGTTTATTGAATATCTTGGCAAAGGGACTTAGGATTATCAAGATAAAACTCAAGGGATAGGCAACCGCAAGCGACACCTTCTCGGAACGCTGGATCGCGAATACCTTCGGAAGTATATCGCCAAATATCAAAAGTATAATCGTAACGCATATCGTGGCAAATATCATCCCCATCTCCTCACCCAGGAAATATATAAATATCCCGGCGCCGATTACCGAGATGCCTGTATTGACCAGATTATTCCCAACGAGAATAGAAGTTATCAGTCTCTCCGGCTTGGAGACAAGCTTGTGGACCAGTTTGGCGTTCTTCGTCCCTTTGGACATCATATGCCTTAACCGGATCTTACTTAACGATATAAGGGCGGTCTCCGACATCGAAAAGAAAGCGGAGAGTAGGAGCAGGATGCCTACCCAGAATAAAAGCGGAATGAAATCTTTAAGTTTTTCTATTAGAACCATCTTTTTCTTTTAAGGTAACCAAATATGATAGCGGTAAAGGCTACGGTCAGGCCCATCACTATCCAAAATGCCAGCTGATGTTCGGCAAATGGGAGCTTAAGGTTCATACCATAGATACTCGGGATCACTACAAAAGGAAGCATGATAGTCGCTATGATGGTGAGGACCTTCATGGCTTCGTTAAGCCTGTTGGAAACTATGGAGACATACGCCTCCAACGCGCCCGTTACTATGTCGCGCGAAGTCCCCACGATATCGTTTATCCTTACCAGGTGATCGTATACATTCCTGAAGTAGACGTAATTGGATGACTTTATGAGGGAAAAATCCCCTCTCGTCAGTATGGAAAAGACGTCTACCTGCGGGCCTATAGTCCTTCTTAGGAACATCGTGTCGTTTTTCAGCCTGTATATCTGATTGAACGTCTTTGTAGTCGGGTCTTTAAATAATTCCGCTTCCATCTCGTCTACGCGTTTATCGAATTTGTCCACTATCGGATAATAGCCGTCGGCTAATGATTCAAGGATAGAGCAAGTGAGGAAATCGCTTCCGCGGGTGATTATCGGCGAACCCTTATCAACTCTCTCCAGATTCAGGGTAATGGCATCGACTGGATCTGTATGGACGGTTATGAGATAATTCTTTCCGATGCAAAAATCCACCTCATACGACTCGATCTTTGTCTCGTTAGCGTTGAATTTCACGCCCTGCGTTATAAGAAAAAGATAACCCGGAAAATCCTCGACCTTCGGACGTGCGTTTACCATTATACAGTCCTCGACCGTCAGGGGATGTATCCCGAAGACATCCATTAAGACCTCTATATCCCCGTCCTCCATCTCCTCTATATCGATCCACAGAAGCACATTCTCCGAGGCGAGCGCCTGTCGAAACTCGGCTATGGGAATATCTTTCCTTAATTTTCCTTCCGCGGTATATAGGTAATTTCTCATCGTTAGGCCCTCACTTATTTATATAACCTTCTAGCTATGATGTACTCTCTGACCGGCTCCGGCACCAGATATCTTATGGACTTGCCCTCTTTTATCTTCTTGCGTATCAGGGAGGACGATATCTCAAGAGATGTAATGGTTACGACGTCAACTCCCGTCGGGACGTTCGCGATGGTGTATCCCGGGCGGTTGGCCACGATAAAGTGGGACAATTTAAATATCTGATCGAGCTCCTTCCACGAGAAGAGTTCTCCCAAAGAATCCGCGCCGGTTACAAAAAAAAGATTCGCGTCCTCCCCGTACTTCTTTTTGAACGCCTTTAATGTCTCAACCGAATAAGAGGTGGTCTTCGCGTCTATCTCAAAAGCGGATACATCAAATGAAGGGTTGCCCCTCGTAGCGAGTTCCACCATCTTGAACCTGTCGTTCGGCTCCGCGAGTTCCTCGTCCTTCTTATGCGGCGATATGTAAGCGGGGACAAAGATGACCTTATCGAGATTTAATTTCTCTTTCGCCTCTTCGGCCAGAACAAGGTGACCGACGTGTATCGGATCAAACGTGCCGCCCAGTATCCCTATCCGCATATATTCTTATTCCCTTATCTGCCCGCTTCCGAAGACAATGTATTTATAACTCGTCAGTTCCTCGGCGCCGACCGGGCCGCGGGCGTGGAATTTATCCGTCGATATGCCTATCTCCGCCCCAAAACCGAATTCTCCTCCGTCGGTAAAGCGCGTGGAAGCATTGACGTAAACAGCGGCCGAGTCCACCTTTTTCAGGAACTCGACAGAGTTATGGTAATTCTCGGTCACTATAGCATCCGAAAGTTTTGTGCTGTATTTATTTATATGCTCGATCGCCTCTTCGAGGTCCTTGACCACCTTTATAGAAAGCATAAGATCCAGATATTCCGTTGACCAGTCCTTCTCGGTCGCCGCCTTGATATCTTTGACTATCTTTCTGGTCAGGGGACAGCCTCTTATCTCTACTCCTGCTTCTTTATATTTCTTGACCATCGAAGGCAGAAAACGAGCCGCGACATCCCTGCTGACCAGCAGTGTCTCCATCGCGTTGCAGACAAATGGACGCTGCACTTTAGCGTTAAAACATATCTTCTCCGCCATATGTAAGTCCGCGTCTTCATCGACGTAGATATGGCAGACGCCTTTGTAATGTTTGAGCACGGGTATCAGCGAACGCCCGGCGACTTCCTTTATCAGGCTCTCGCCGCCCCGGGGTATGATGAGGTCCACGTAATCGCTTAAAGTAAGCAGAGTATGGACCGCCTTCCTGTCGGTTGTCTTGATTAGATTGATCGCCCCGTCGGGAATCCCGCATCTTCTTGCGGCTTCATTAAGTACAATATAGATAGCGATGTTGGAATTTATCGCTTCACTGCCGCCCCGCAGGATGGCGCTGTTTCCGGATTTTAGGCACAGGCCGATGCAGTCGGCGGTGACGTTCGGGCGCGATTCATAAATCACTCCGATCACACCGAGCGGAACTCTTAATTTTCCTATCCAGAGGCCGTTGGGCCTTGTCCATATCTTTATGATTTCGCCTATCGGGTCGTGTATAGCCGCGACCTGGCGCAGCGAATCCGACATCGCCTTTATCCTCTTATCGTTCAAGGTCAACCTATCGATAAAAGCGGCCTTTAATTTTTTATTTTTGGCTGCAAGGACGTCTTTTTTATTCGCGGAAAGGATACGCGCCTTATTCTTCTCGAGGCCGGCGGCCATCGCCAAAAGCGCCTTATCCTTGGCGGCTGATGATATATGCCCCATAAGGAAAGACGCATTTTTCGCATCCCGGGCAATAGCGATTATGTCCTTTTTCAAATCGCTCATTTAGGACGTACTCCTTTTGGACCGGGGTATAAAGATAGTCCCGACTCTTTCCTTGTTGACGATCCTCGTTAGGATCTCTTCTGTCTGGCCGTTGGCTATGACCATGGGAATTCCGGCTTCGGTGACAACTTTGGCCGCCTTTATCTTTGTCGACATCCCGCCGACACATACGTCCTTATCAGTGCCGCGGGCAAGCTCTTCGATCTTCCTGTCTATCTCCTTTACCGTATCGACCACTTCTTTCTTTCCCATGTGGCTGTAAAGGCCGTCGACATCGGAAAGTATTATAAGAAGATCGGCCCCGAGCAGTTTCGTCACAAGGCTCGCGAGCGTATCGTTGTCGCCGATCTTTATCTCATCTGCCGAGACAGTGTCATTCTCGTTTATGATAGGGACCGCGCCGTATTCGAGTATGGTAAAGATCGTGGTCTTCACGTTGACGCGCCTCTTCCTCTCCTCGAGATCATCGCGTATCAACAGGACCTGCGCGACCTTGCGGCGGTGCTCCTTAAAATATTCATCATACGCCTTCATCAGCTGGATCTGTCCGATAGCCGCGGCGGCCTGAAGGTGTTCAAGCGTCCTGGGACGCGACTTGAGCCCCAGAAGGTGCATGCCCGCGCCGATAGCGCCTGAGCTTACGAGGACGACCTTGATCCCTTTATCCAGAAGCTCGCATACCTGCCTGGAGATGTTCTTTATGGCGCGCCTGTCCATAGGATTGGACCTCGACGTGAATGTCGACGTCCCTACCTTGACGACCACCAATTTAAGATTCGAAAGGAAATTATCTCTCATTTAATTTATCCAATTTCTTCGCGACTGCCTCAACCAATTCTTCCAATCCCTCTCCGGTCAATGCCGAGATCGGGAAAATATCTTTTTTGATCTTCTCCTTAAATTCCTTTAAATTATCCCTTGCGCCGTCTATGTCCATCTTGTTGGCAACGATTATCTGGTGCCTTTTATCCAGATGGTGTTCGTATTGTTTCAACTCATTATTCAAAGATTCGTAATCCGAAACTGGATCTCGGCCGTCGACTCCGGCCATATCTATGATGTGTATCAAAAGCCTTGTCCGCTCTATGTGGCGCAGGAATTTATCGCCGAGGCCCTTCCCCTGATGCGCGCCTTCTATCAAACCCGGAATATCCGCTACCTTAAATAAATGATCCGGCCTGTACTCGACTATGCCGAGGACAGGCTCTTTTGTCGTAAAAGGATACGACGCTATCTTGGGCCTCGCCTTGGAGATCTTCGAGATAAGGGTCGACTTACCGGCGTTCGGAAAACCGATGATCCCGCAGTCGGCGATGAGTTTCAGCTCTAAGAGTAATATCTTCTCTTCTCCGGGCTTTCCTTCTGTCGCGGGCTTCTTTGAGGCGTTGCCGCGTCCGCCCTCTCCGCCCTTAGCGATGAGGACTTCTTCGCCGGGTCTTGTCAGATCCCTTAAGGTAATGCCTGCCGTGAAATCCTTAACGATGGTGCCGGGCGGGACCTCTATAACGCAATCCTCGCCGCCTTTACCTTTTTTATTATTTGAAGAGCCGTTTTCGCCTTTTTTTGCCTTGAAGTGCTGCCGGTATTGAAAATCCAAAAGGGTGTGAATGTTCTCGTTGACCTTTATTACGACATTGCCGCCCCTGCCGCCGCCCCCCCCATTGGGGACCGGATAGCGGGAGTACCTGTCTTTATAAAGACTCTGGCAACCGTTACCGCCATCACCTGCTTTGACATGGATCTTCGCGGTATCGACGAACACTTTAGTTTTTGGCTTTTATTGTGGAAGGATGCTGACTAATTTTGACCTTGTGAAAGTTACAACGCCGTCTTTTAAAGCGAACAGGGTGTCGTCTTTTCCTCTTCCGACGTTCAGCCCCGCTTTATACGGAGTCCCGCGCTGCCTGACGATGATGCTTCCCGCCGTGACCTTCTCTCCGCCGTAAGCTTTAATCCCCAGCCTCTGGGAATTGCTGTCGCGGCCGTTTCTGGTTGAACCTTGACCTTTATGATGAGCCATTTCTATCTCTCCTTTATACCTTTATCTCTTTTACTTTAAGTTTGGTTAATACCTGACGGTGGCCTTTCATCCATCTGGAGTCTTTCCTTCTCCTGTACTTGTAGGATATGACTTTTTTGTCCTTAAAGTCGCCTATAACTTCACAGACCACCTTAGCATCCTTAATTAAGGGCTTACCGACCTTGACTTCCTTGCCGTCGGATATCAAAAGAACCTCTTTTATGGTGATTTCCTTCTCCTTTTCGGGGATAGTTAAGCGCTCTACGATTATCGCATCCCCTTTAGTTACCTTATATTGCTTTCCGCCTGTTTGAATGACCGCGTACATGAAACTCCTCCATTTTTCGTGAGATTATACCCTAAATCGCCTGAAGTGTCAATAACTTATATCAGCTTTATATCTTCCACATGCAATATCGGGTCGGCTTTGACGATTATCTTGCCGCGGAAGCCCCGCTCTATAGACTCTATCGCCTGACGGTCCTCGTTAAAGAGGCGCGAGGCGACCTCAGGATGGACGTGAAGTTCGACCTGTTTCTTCTTCGTCTCTTTAAGGTATTTCTTGACTTTCCTTAACGCCTGAATAGATATCGTCGACACCGACTTTATGAGGCCCTTGCCCTGGCAATACGGACACTCCCTGAAAGATACGCTCTCCAGACTCCTTCTCATCCTCTGGCGCGTCATCTCTACAAGGCATAATTCCGAGAGCGGCGAGACATCGGTCTTCGCCTTGTCGCGTTTCAACGCGCCTATAAGCGCCTCAAAGACTTTGCGCCTGTGCCCGGCCTGCATCATATCTATGAAATCTATGACGATTATCCCGCCTAAGTCCCGCAACCGGATCTGGCGCGCGATCTCCCTGGCGGCCTCGGTATTTATCGCGAAGGCGGTCTCCTCGAGATTCTTCTTCTCGGTAAATTTGCCGCTGTTTACGTCTATGGCCACAAGCCCCTCGGTCGGCTCTATGACGATATAACCGCCGGACCTCAGGTGCACCTTCCTCTCGAATATCTTCTCTATCTCCTTCTCTATCGCCTTCCTGTCAAATAACGGTATATCGCCTTCATATAATTCCACCTTTGACCTTAGATGCGGGGAGACGGCGCTCAAGAAATGTTGTATCTTCCTATACTCATCCCTCGAGTCTATTATAAGTTTCTCCACGTCCTCGGTTAAATAATCCCTTGCTATCCTCAATACCAGATCGTATTCCTCATGCAGAAGCGCCGGTGCCGCCTTGCGCGAGGCGCTTATCTTTATCTTTCGCCATAGGCCGAGTAGATACTTCAGATCTCTCGAGAGGTCGCGCTTTGACTTGTCGATGCCAACTGTCCTTATGATGACGCCCATCTCGCTCGGGACCTCAAGCTGTCTTAAGATATCCTTTAGGCGCACGCGCTCCTTGTCATCCGAGATACGGCGCGAGATCCCCAGATGCCTGTCATACGGCAATAAGACGATATACCTGCCCGGCAGAGAGATATGGGTTGTCAGGCGGGCGCCTTTTGTCCCGAAAGGCTCCTTGGTCACCTGAATAAGGACCTCCTGCCCTTTCTTTAATAACTGCTCGATGGATTGATGCGGCTGGATCCCCTTTGGAGGATGCAGGTCTTGTTCTTCTTTTTCGAGGGCATCAAATTCCATGCCCAGTCCGACGATATCTGCCATATAAAGATAGCCGTTCTTCTCCAGCCCTAGATTCACGAATGCCGCCTTTACCGCGGGCACGATGGAACTGACCCTTCCTTTATATACATTCCCGACCAGCCGCGTTACGCCGATCCTCTCGACCGAAAATTCCTCAAGCGCCTTATTTTCGATTATCGCGAGCCGCTTCTCCTGCGGCTCGACGTTTATCAAAATCTCTTTATTCATTTAAGTTATGACCTCTATATTTTTAATGGTTATCCCCTCGGGCAATTGTGCCTGTAATCTGTCCCTGAAATCCTCCGCCGTCATCGGCGCGGCGACTTGAAAGATCCCCTCTTCCGCCTCGCTCTCCAGCCCTAACTTCAATGCCCGCTTAAGGCTCATCTTAGGGCGGGGACTGAATCCCTTCGATAAAATAAGTGGTATACCGGCCCTGCGCGCCGCGCGCCCAAAGAGCCTCAATAAATCCAGGTGGGATATGTATTTCATCTGGCCTTTCTTAGCGAATATGACCTTAAAGACTTGGCGGTCAGTTTCCACCTTCGACTATATCCTTTACGTCCTCGATCTCCTTCTTGAGGTCGGCTATCTCTTTATGCAATTTATCGATCTGGGCGAGTATCGCCATATTCTCTTCGTGCAAGACTCTTGTCGTGCCTTTGACCAGATAATCCGTGTCCTTCACCGCCCCTGAAGCCATCCTGCCCGTCATCTGTGTGGCATTAGCAAACTCTCCTTCGAAATCCGCGGTGACGGCCAAAAGCGTCATCGATGATACCGAAATTAAAAATAGAAGTGACACGACCGATATCAAAAAATATTTTCTCATCTCTTCTCCTTCTCTCCGGCAAGCGCGAAAATAAAAAGGCATTCGCCTTTTTCGACACGCTATGCCTTTTTTGACAAAAACGCGTTATCTCTTCTTTAAGAACCCTTTATTTTTAGCCTTGGTATACCCCTCCGGTTTTGTTTTATCCTTCTTTTCCTCCACATTTTCGGGAACGATATTCGGCTCGCCGGCATCCATCGCTTTCTTTACCATAGCCATCTCCTGCTCGGTAAGTTCGCCCGGTTTGACTATCCTTGCCGTAATAAAAATCAGAAGGTCTATCTTTTCAACATCGGTAGTCCGCCTCGTAAAAAGGCCGCCGATGAGGGGGATATCGCTTAAGATCGGGATACCTATCTTGCCCTGCGATTTAACGTCTTTTAAGAGTCCTCCTATTACGATGGTCTCGCCGTCTTCCATAAGCACCTGTGTCTCGGCCTCTCTGGTAACCAATAGCGGATAAGCGTTTGTGCCTCCGACTGTAGCGGTGCCATCTCGAGCCGATACGACAGGATGGACTATCATATTTATATATTTGTCGTCTCCGGTAATCTGCGGGACGACATACAGCTGGATACCGATATCCTGATAATACGCCAAAGTCACGGTAGCCGTACCGGATGTCCCTGAGACGCTTGACTCGATTATGGGATACTTTTGTCCGACCAGTATCACTGCTTCCTGCCCGGATAAGGTCAATATCCTCGGCGCGGAGAGGGTATTTGTCCTGACGTCTTCCTCGAGAGCATGAATCAGAACCTCCATGTTTGTTCTGAATAACCTTTTAATCAGTATTTCAATCCCGGCGTTAATGGGAGTAAGCCCCGTTGCCTTTGGAACGAAATTAGACGGCGTAAATACGCCTGTATCAGACTCTGAATAGAGGCGGCTATTTACCGCGCGTCTATATTCTGTCCTTCCGAAATTGACAAGATCGTCCGGGTTAGTCCTGGTCTGCGAATGGGACTCCACTCTTGAACCGGTCGCATACTCAATTCCCAGATCCTTTAATGTGTCCCTGTTTACTTCCATAATCCGGGCCTCGATCAGGACCTGACTCGGTTTTACGTCTATCTCCTTTAAGACCTTTTCTATCCTGTCAAGGTAAGTAGGCGTGTCCGTGATTATCAGTGCCCGCGACCTCGCCGCCCGTCTTTCCCTCGCGGCTTTACCCTCTTCCTCGGTACTCTCCCCGGCTTTCGCCGCGCCGAATTCCCAACCTTTTTGTCCGGTGATCTCTAAGACGGATATTTTTCCTTGCGGAGACAGTTGAGGTTCCAGCATCTTCTTCGCATCCGCCGCGTCGAGAAATTGCAGATTAAATACCTTGCTCGTCACGCCTTCTATATCAGCCAGTTGTTTCTGGTTTTCTCTTCTGGTCTTTAATGCCTCCATCGTCGAGACGGTTATTATATTCCCGTCGCGTTCATAAGCGAAGCCGTACGTGCTAAGTATGACTGCCAAGGCCTGTTCCCACGGGACATCTACTAACCGGATGGTGACGGTCCCCGCGACCTCTTTGCTGGCGACGATGTTTACGCCGCTCTTGTAAGCTAAGACGCGTAACACATTCTGCATATCGGCATCTTTAAAATCCAGCGTGACATTGCCCTCTTTTTGAGCGGCAACCTGTTTTTCTTCCGAAGGCGCGGGCGTAACGGCCATAGGTTCCTGCGAAGAAGGCAAAACCTCTTCTGCAGGAGCCTGTTCCTCGGTCTCGGGGATCTGAATGCCATGGCCCGCAGGTTGCGTTCCTTCATACGCCGCCGTCTCCTGCGCATAACAAGGCAAGCCCCCTATGCAATAACCTGATAATACAATAATCAACGCGATCAAGCTTCGCTTTCTCATATTATTCCTCCTCACTGCCTAAATTTATCGTGGATATCTCTCCGCCTCTGCTGAGAACAACTCTCGAACGCTCTATCTTCTTGACTGTATAATCCCCTATCATCTCACCTTCCCGCAAGACCGCGCCGCTTATTATAGCGTAGGACTCGCCCTTCTCTGACCAGACTATCCCTTCCAGATTCAGCGTAACGGCGGTAGTCGTGGGACGGTATTCGGGAAGGAGATTGCCGTCTCTGTCCACTAAAGGCGTGAACGGGTCCCGCTTATTTTTCGGATCGTACTTAAACGCGACCTCGCCAAAGGATACCGATATCGCTAAAATAAAAATCAAGGCTAAGATGGTAACCACTCTAATCTTCACTTGGCCGGCGTCTCCTCCCGTAAGACATAAGCGATGATCAATAACCTGGCGTTATGATTGAACATATCGTCCGAACTGGCTTCTATCTCCAAATCCCCTATAGCCATAACATTTTTTGAGGCCTCTATATCGTTTATGAACTTTCCCAAAGCGTGATATCCACCCTTCGCCTCGATTTTTATCGGCACCTCCGTATAGAGAAGGCCCCCTTTACCCGCTTCAAGCTTGGCCTGAGGCTTGACAACCGCACTCCTGGGAGCAATCGCCCCCTGTTGCTGCTCTACCTTAAGCGGCTCGATCTTTATGATCTTGACTTTGGCCCCGGAGGCGATATTGGATATGCTCTGTAATACGTTGGGCATATCGGAATAAGGGGGTAAGGCCGTTTTATGGTCCTTTAATTTCTGCTGCAATACGGCCAACCGGCTCTCCATCTGGGATTTATTCGCGATCAGGGATTGCGACTTCTTTAAATTTTCCCTGAGTTTGACTGTCTCTGTATTCAATTCTCCTAATTTACGGAGCGAGGGAACGGTTACAAAGTGGAGCAGCGCGATCACGAATACAAATACGCCGATACCCATTAATAGTGTCTTTTCCATCTCGGCTTTGGATAATTTCAGCAGAGCGGGCATACCCTATAACCCTCTTCCTTTCTTAAAAGTGCAGCTTACTATAAAATCCAACACTTCGGTATTCCTGATCTTTTTTCTCTCCACCTTGGTCAGCTCGATCCCCGAAAAATCTTCGGAGAACGACGCGTTCTCTTTCAGGGAATTCACGAACCTGCCGATATAACCGTCTTCCTTCTCCCCTGAGACTATACTCGAACCCTCGATCACAAGTGTCTCCCGTAATGCGCCCGGTTCCACAACAGATTCCTCTTTATCTACATCTATGCTCTTAAGCCAGACACCCGGGACCAGTGAATCGGACAGGTCATTTAATTTCTTGGCTACTTTGAACCTGGAGCCTGACAACTTCTCAACCGTGTCGATCTTATACGTGAGGTCCTTCAAATCGTTCTCCAGGGCCGTCGCCTGCAGATAAGAGGTCGAGATCGAGGAGTATTTCCCGTTTAACGAATTAAGGACCACTTTCTTCGCCTGGACTAAAACAACCAAGAGCAGTTGAATAACGACCAAAAAACCGATTACGGCGATGACTATGGGAATAATTGGCAAAGCAGGGAGGTTCAATGCCTGTTTTTTCTTTACGCGCAGTTTCTCGGGCAGAAGATTTATCTCTATCATTTTGCCTTATTATCGCCTTAAAGCAAGCCCGATGCAGACTGCCATCTGGCTTGAGACTTCTTTAAGGGCTTGGTTATTTACCTTCGCGGAGACGGTCAGATTCTTGGTCGGGTCCCAGATCAGGATCTCTATCCCGAACGCCTGCGTCAGACGCTCAGCTATCCCCTGTTCTTTAGACCCCCCTCCGCTGATGTATATCCCGTCTATACCCTTTCCGAATTGATTCTCATAATAGTCGAAAGAGAGGCGGATCTGCGTCTCGAGGTTTTCCAGATTTTTGGCCTCGATCGGTATATCGCGGACAAAATTCAGGATCTCGTTCTTTAATATACAGATATTGGTCACGCTTGCCCCGATGTTTATCAGGGCGGCAGTCTTCTCTTTGCCTAAGCCGGGGTTACTAAAGATAAAAGCGTTGGCAACGGCGATAGAATCCGAGTCGATAGCGTCCACCTCAAAACCCGCCTCACTTATATAAGCCAGATGCTCGTCCACCAATTCCTTCTTCGCGGCTACGATGATGACTTTCATCTTGTTGCCTTCAACTTTTTCATCTATCACTTGCGCGTCAAGATATACCTCATTTATATTAAAAGGGATGTGTTTTTCCGCTTCATATTGTATTGCCGACTTCAGCTCTTCGTTGCTCATCTTGGGAAATAAAACCTGCCGCACGACGACCGCTTGTCCCGCGACCGATATCACGACTCTTTGCGTTTTCGCGCCGGAAGCCCCTACGGCCCGTTTAATCGCCTGGACAGCCTTCTCCTTCGTGCGCTCACCGTCGATAGGCTCTACGGCGAAAAAGGTGAGTTCATATCCGCCCTGTTTTTGGGGGGTCAGCATCAGCGCCTTTACGGAAGAGGTACCGATATCCAAACCGATCTTGCCCTTGGGTTTATTTAAATCCAGAAAAGGAATTTTAATTGCCGGGAAGGAGATTCGTGTCATGCTTTAATCTCCATTAGAAGATTATTCGATAGGCGTGTCTGTCGCGTCAGGCCTGCCTCCTGTCTTAGCCCTGATAATCCCTGTTTCATCTACAAAAAAATACCTGTTGCCTGTCCTTCCTACGGTTATCGGATCGGCGTACAGAGTAAAACTTTCCGCACCATTAAGTGTATATTCGAACCTGTATCCTTGCTTGCGCTTGTCAACCGCCAAAACCGTATCTAAATATGGCGGGTCTGAAGCCGGCGCGACCAGATCGTCCAATTGCGCCGGATAAGTATGAGGATCGACATTCATATAATAACTCTGACAGGAGGTAGAGATGGCCTTACAGGAAGCTATCGCCGAGGCTTCATTCGCGTTTATGCGGGATGTTAGGAAGACCGGGATGGAAATGGCCGCCAACGTAGATATGATAGCGATGACTACCATCATCTCTACCAAAGTAAATCCCGCATGAAGCAACTTTTTTATTTCCATTGTGTCCTAGTCTATATTTTCCGCGCAAAAAAGTCAAGAAAAATTGCTGCTTTTTAACAACCGGAGTTAACGCTTGATATTCATATTAATATGTAGTAAACTTTAAGAGAAAAGGAGTTTAACGATGCCCGCTATCCTTAAAAAGAAAGGTTTTACATTAGTTGAATTGATGTTAGCGGCAATGATCCTGATAGTCGTCTTAGTCGCGCTGCTGGGCGGTTATTTTTTAGCTTTCAATCTTAACGAAACAGCCAAAAACCTAACTATATCCACCTACAGCGTTGAGCAGAAACTGGAAGAAATACGTGGGTATAATTTTAACCTGATCTTTAACGATTATAACAACACCATGTTCAGGGCAGATAACGCCACACTTATAGCGGGCAACCCCATACAGATTGTCTTTACCCCGAATTTAGACACGGCGGGTTCGGTCAGTGTAGATAATTCGGACGACAACCTTTTGAAGATAACGGTAACTATGTGCTGGCGACAGCAGGGCGGCAGGATAATCGGCGAGGATAACGGCCAAGGCGGCGGTATACCGTTAAATGGA
This sequence comes from Candidatus Omnitrophota bacterium, assembly GCA_030695925.1. GTDB lineage: Bacteria > Omnitrophota > Gorgyraeia > Pluralincolimonadales > Pluralincolimonadaceae > JAGUXU01. Next base: position 12,528 of record JAUYOH010000158.1, on the reverse strand, counting down.
ATACTTGACGGAGCGGAAGACGCCAACAATAATAATATAATGGACTCGCCGGTTCAAGTAGTGACATTGATGGCAAATAGATGACGAAAAAATATTGTAAGAAAAATAATGGTCTTACGCTGATAGAGATGATGATCGTCCTTGTCATATTCGTCCTTATCGGCGAAGCCATAGCGTATATATTATCGAGCGGTGAGGGCGCGTGGTATATGAGCGACGCCAAGATAGTGGCAACACAGGAAGGCCGGAGAGCGATGTCTGCTGTCATAAGGGAGGTAAGGCAGAGCGCTTCTTCTGTGATAGCAAATTGCCCTGCTGACGGCATCTGGCGCGCCGCGCAGCTTAATTTCAATATACCGGCGGATACCGATGGCGATGGTGACGTGCTCGACGCCTTGGAGAATATCGAATGGACCGCGGTCTCTTATTCTACGACCGCCCAGTTGCAGATTCAAAGGCAGAGCGGGGGAACCAATAGCATACTCTGTAACAACTTACTGAACGTTTATTTCAGGCGTCAGGCGGCCACACCCGATGTATTGGAAGTGGCGCTATGGACGCAAAAATGGACCGCTTATAAGGCAGCACAGGGATGGACGGCATCGGAAGTATTCACCTGTAACATAAAAATGAGGAACTAAAATGGCCAAAAAGAAAGGATTTTTGCTGATTTTCGCCTATATGGTGATAGCTGTACTTTCGGTCTTATTAGCTGCCCTCGTTGCCCGCAGTATAGCCGAGTGGCGGGTCGCCGAAAGGGATAAGAATTCCACCGCAGCTTTTTACGCTGCTGAGGCAGGTATCGATTACGGCCTGGACTGGCTGCGCTCGCAGGGAAATCCCCCGGGCGGCACGGCACCTTTTAACCTTCCGGCGGGCCCGGCGATCGAGACCGGGGCCTACTCGGTCACAATTGACCCTGATAATGCCAACCCCACCGCCTATCTCAAAAGATACCAGATAATCTCAACCGGCCAATCGGGAGACACGACCAGGGTCGCGACGTATGAAGTAAAAGAGGATACCTTCGCCAGGTTCGCTTATCTCTCGGATACGGAACATTTCTTGAGATTTATCCCCGTCTGGTTTATCACCGGTGACCAGTTAAGCGGGCCTGTTCATACTAACAGTCATTTTCATATATCCGGCAACCCCGTATTTACCGACGTGGTCAGTTCCGTGGACGACGCGATTTCTTATATGCACGGAGGCCCTCCGAACGATAACCCGTCATTTCAAAAAGGCATAAAGTTCGGGGCGCCTGAGATCGAGATGCCCTCGAAGGCTCTGGATTTACGGACGGCCGCGGTACAGGATGGGCTTCATCTTACCGGTCCCACTACTATCGTCTTAAACGCCGACGGAACGATGAATGTAACTAACTCGCATGAAAACTGGGTCAACCAAAATATGCCGCTTCCGGCTAATGGCGCGCTCTTCGTCACCGGAGCACAAGGCGGAGATAACTTATGGATATCCGGGACCCTTAACGGACAACTGACTGTCGGGACTAACAGGGACCTTGTTATCACGAACAACATAACCTATAACACCAACCCCGTAACCAACCCAAGTTCTACGGATATGCTGGGTTTGATCGCCGAGAAAGATGTTATCATTTCGCAGAACGCCCCTTCAAACCTGACGATTCAGGCCAGCATACTCGCCTTGGACGATTCATTCTATGTGGAAAACTGGGCAGGATTGCCTCCAAAAGGAAAGCTGAATATCTACGGGGGGCTTATACAGGACGCAAGAGGCCCAATAGGGCTCTTTAATCCCGCGACCAGCACTATAATAAGCGGTTATAGTAAAAATTATGTCTATGACCCAAGGCTGCGCAATATACCGCCGCCGTTCTTTCCTACCACAGGTGATTATGTCGGTCTATCATGGAGGGAGCAATGAAAATCTCAAAATTACAACTAATAGTCATTACCATTATTGGATTGGCGCTGATAATCGCTATCATCATGATGAGCAGTCGGCAGCCCCCGAAGCCCAAAGCCATAGTCCCTAAATACGAGGTGCAAACGGAAGAACAAAGCCTGACCGGGACCGGAAGATTCGAATTACCAGAGGAAGAATATGGCCAAGTGGAAACAATGAAAGAAGAGCTGATCCCGGAAAAAGCCATCACTGAACTCGAGGCAGAAAGACAATCCAAGACTACAAAAGAAACCGCACTTACCGCTACGGAACAGACCGGCACTCAGACAAAAGCGCTGGAGTCTGAAAAACTCCAAAAGAAATATCCCACTCCTAAAAAACTGCGCGAGATAAAAGAAAGAGGATTGGTTATATATTAAAAAGACGACGGCAAATTTTTAATCTGCCGTCGTCTTTTATTAAACGGGCTCTACGCAACCTGACGCTTTACTGAATAGGCGCGCCAGCAGCGTTGTTTAATCTGATTACGCCTGTCTCGTCGACGAAGAACACTCTCGTACCCGTGACTCCAACCTGCTGAGGCGAAGCGGTACAAGTATACTGATTAGCGTTGGTAAGCGCGTAAACAAAGGTGTATCCCTGCTTTGTTCCCGCAGCCAAGGTATTATCAATATACGGTGGTGCCGCCGCTCCTAACGCAGCCAAGGTAGCCGGGTATGTCGGAGGTGTCTGCGCAGCTCTGAAGCTCTCGGCAGCCGTACTTATCGTACGCACTCCTCCGATAGCTGCAGCCTCATTAGCGTTATGACGAGCACGTAGCAAGTTGGGTATCGCTATTGCGGCTAAAAGAGCTATAATTGCAACTACGATCATGATCTCAACGAGCGTAAAACCCTTTCTTCCTACTAGTCTTCTCATCTTTTTTCCCCCTCCTTTCTTCCTCGCTTGGGATATCTCAAAGATCAAAGCTCTGGCGAGAAAATTATAATATCGCGCCTTCGGCTTCTCTCATTAAAAGTATATCACTAAAGAGACCTTTGTCAAGTCATTTCACTGTCCGACGACCTGGACAAGCTTGACTATAGGCAGGAACATAGAGACGACTATCCCGCCTACGACTATCCCCAGGAAGGCTATTATCAAGGGCTCGATAAGGCTGGTCAGGCCCGAGACGGCCGTGTCAACCTCGCTCTCGTAAAAATCCGCGACCTTACCGAGCATCTCTTCGAGTTTTCCGGTCTGCTCTCCGACCGAGATCATCCTCGTCACCATAGGCGGGAACACCCCGCTTGCCGTCAAGGGCTGCGCTATCGACTCTCCCTCTTTTATGCTGGACTTGGTCTTAAAGACTGCCGCCTCGATGACTTTATTTCCGGAGGTCTTTCCTACTATCTCCAGAGCCGTCAGTATCGAGACACCGCTCTTCTGCAGGGTCGAGAGGGTGCGCGCGAAGCGGGCGATAGCGACTTTCTTCAAGAGCGGCCCCAATACCGGTAACTTTAAGAGAAGAGTGTCAAATACGAGCTTACCCTTATCCGTGCGTATTATCCTGACAAGCGCTACAATAGCGACCACCAAACCGACCACGACGAGGGGAAGCCACTGCCTGAGTATCTTTGAAATAGTTATTAAAATCTTTGTCGGAAGCGGGAGGTCGACCCCGATAGTGACAAAAATGCTCTCAAAGGTAGGCACGACTTTTACTATCAGGAATGTCGTGATCGCAATGGCCATAAAAACCACGACTGCCGGATAGATCAGGCTCGATTTGACTTTTCTTATCAGGGCCAGCGTCTTCTCCATATAGACGGCTACCCTATCCAATATCTCATCGAGCTGGCCGCTTGATTCGCCCGCCTTGACCATATTTATAAAGAACTCCGAAAAGACATTGGGTTGCTTGGTTAGGGCTTCCGAGAGGCTTAAACCTCCTTCAACATCATTACGCACTTTTTTGATGACATTCTTAAACCCTTTGCTCTCCATCTGGTCCTGCAGGGCATCCAGCGCCCCGACTAAAGGGATGCCGGCGTCCACCATGGTAGCCAGCTGCCTCGAGAATATGACTAAGTCATCCATCTTTATCTTTGTGCCGCCGCTAAAGGCGGATTTCCTGCCTTTTTCTTTTTCCTCTTCGATCTGAATTATTATAAGCTGACGTTGGCGCAGGCTCTCAACCAGAGCCCTGCTGCTTGCCGCATCCGAAGAGCCGCTAACGGTCTTGCCGTCTTTATCTTTAGCTATGTACTTAAATACCGGCATTTATTCCTCCGCGGTTACTCTTAATACCTCTTCAATCGTGGTATTTCCCATCGATAAATGTTCCAGCGCGGCGCCGCGTAACGTCAGCATAGATTTTTCCCTGACCGCATACTCTTTTATTTTATCGCTATGGACCCTGTCAAGTATCATCACTTTTATCGCGTCATCGATAATAAGGTCCTCTAAGATAGCGAACCTTCCGTAGTAACCCGTATCATTGCATTTAGCGCAGCCTTTTCCTTTACGGAAAGTGACTTTATCTTTCATCTTGAATCCAATTTTTTCCAACATATCTTTCGGAATATCGACAGGCTCTTTGCAATTATCGCAAACCCTCCGCATCAACCGTTGGGCGCATACAAAGACTAAACTTGAAGCGACCAAAAATGGCTCTACTCCCATATCTATAAGCCTAGTTATCGCGCTTGGCGCGTCATTCGTATGGAGGGTGGACAAAAGCAACTGTCCCGTAAGGGACGCTTTTATGGCTATGTCCGCCGTCTCGAAATCGCGGATCTCTCCGACCATTACTATATCAGGTGCCTGTCGCAAAAATGCGCGGAGCCCGTTGGCGAATGTAAGGCCGATCTCGGGCTTAACTTGTACCTGCGTTATCCCCATGAGTTCATATTCGATCGGGTCTTCGATCGTGACTATATTTTTTTCCGGCGTATTAAGGACGTTCAATATCGAATAAAGTGTCGTAGTTTTTCCACTGCCGGTCGGGCCCGTCACAAGAAACATCCCGTAAGGTTTGGCTATCGCCTCTTTGACCTCCTCAATCGTCTTGGGTAAAAAACCTAATTTTTCCGGACCTATTTTTATGCTCGCTTTATCCAAAACTCTTAAGACTACCTTCTCGCCGTAGGTTATCGGAAGAGTCGAAACTCTAAAGTCTATCTCCCTCTCTTCCATCTTGACCTTAAATCTTCCGTCCTGCGGCAGGCGCCATTCGGTTATGTCCATGCCGGACATTATCTTTATCCTTGTCAGGACCGCGTTTTGATTCGATTTCGGTAAATGCATAAATTCATTCAACGCCCCGTCTATACGATAGCGGATCCTCAGATCTTTTTCGGCGGGCTCGATATGGATATCCGAGGCGCGCCTCTTCAGGGCTTCATTTACGACCAAATCGACCATCTTCAAGATGGGCGCCTTCTTGCTCTCAATGGCAAGCGCCGAGACGTCAAATCTCTCTTCCGCCTCTGTCGATACGACCTCTACGGCTTCTTCCGTCTTAACGTCTTCGACTATCTTCTCTATTGAAAGCCCTTCTGCTCCGTAATAATTCGCGATCGCGCCGGCTATATCTTTCGCGGTCGCTATAACGGGATCTATCTCGTACTTGGTAAGGATCTTCAGGTCGTCTAACGCGAATATATCAAGAGGATCGGCCATCGCGACAGTCATGCGGTTTCCGATCTTGGATACGGGTATGACCCGATAAATGCGCGCGAATTTTTCCGGCACCAATGATATTAGTTCCTTGTCGATGCTATATTTTGAGAGGTTTATCGGAGGGATGTTCAATTCCTGGCTAAAGATCACCAGTAGATCATTCTCTTTAACCAGGCCGCTTGAGAGCAGTATCTCACTTAGGTTGCCGCCTTTTTCATGCTGTGTTTTTATCGCTTCGTCCAATTTTTCCTTGGTGATCCAGCCCTTGCTGATCAGGACCTCTGAGATCTTTTCTCTTAGACTCTTAGGCATATCCTTTAATCCTGTTCACCTAAGGTGACGCGCAGGACCTCTTCCAAAGTTGTGGTGCCGTCGAAGACCTTCCTCATCCCGCATTCCCTTAGCGTAATGAGCCCCGCCTTGCGCGCGGCCTCATAAACTTCGTTTTCACGCGCCCGCTTGGCTATCAATTCTCTCAATTCAGCGTTCAAGGTCAAGGACTCGATCAAACCCACTCTGCCCTTGAAGCCGGTCTTGAGACAACTTCCGCATCCTTTTCCCCGATAGAACTTCACCTCGCCGGACGATTTTATCTTCAATTTCTCGAGGATACCTTTAGCCACCTCGTATTGTTCTTTACAGCGTGGACAAATCTTTCTGACCAGCCTCTGTGCCGCGACTAAAATCACCGATGAACTTATAAGAAACGGCTCGACTCCCATATTCATCAATCTCATTATAACGCCTGTGGCTGTATTGGTATGAAGCGTGCTTAAGACCAAATGTCCTGTCAGCGCCGCTTTTATCGCAATATCGACCGTCTCAAGGTCCCTTATCTCGCCGACCATTATTACATTGGGATCCTGCCGTAAAATAGAACGCAGCGTCGCCGCGTAGGTAAGGCCTATGTTGGGATTTACATTGACCTGATTTATTCCCGGAAGAAGGAATTCTACCGGATCTTCAACCGTAACAAAATTCTTTTGAGGCGAATCGATGTATTTCAATATCGAATATAGCGTTGTCGTCTTGCCCGAGCCCGCCGGGCCGCATACCAAGATCATCCCGTGTGGGCGCTTGGACGCCTTTTTAAGTTCCTGAAGTGGTTCGCCCTCAAAGCCCAATTTTTCCAGATCCAGCGTGGCCTGCGATTTATCGAGGACTCTGAGCGCCACCTTCTCTCCGAAAGCGGTCGGGATGGTCGAGACCCTGAAATCGACTTCCCGGTTCTGGATCTTGACCTTAAACCTGCCGTCCTGCGGCAGGCGTTTTTCGGCTATATTCAGATTAGACATGACCTTTACCCTTGAGACGACACTCGACTGGACAGATTTCGGCAGCGTCTGGGCTTCCCTGAAGACACCATCTATTCTATACCTTATCCGGACCTCCTCTTCCATCGGCTCTATCAATATATCGCTTGCCCTTGCCTTTGTGGCCTCAAGGACTATCGCGTCGGTGAGTTTCACGACCGGTGTGGTCAAAGCCAGGCTTTTTAGATCTACTGTCTCCGCCTCTTCCTTCTTGGCCGCCGCGGGCCCTGCCACAGTCTCCCTGACGAGGCTTTCGATCTCGCTCGTCGCGGCGCTGCCGTAATATTGCTCTATCGCCACTCTTATATCATCCCTGGTCGTGATGATCGGATTTATCTCCATGCCGGTGACCTGTTTTAAGTCATCTGTCGCGAAGACATTCAGGGGGTCAGCCATGGCGACGGTAAGAACGTTTCCGAGCTGCGAGATAGGCATCATCTGATAATTGACGGCGATCTTCTTCGGCATCACTTTTATGACCTTAGGGTCGATCTTATATTTTGAGAGTGAAATCGGAGGGATACCTAATTCCTGGCTTAAGATGGCGAGCAGTTCGTTCTGGCTGACGGCCCCTAAGGCAACTAAGATATCGCCTAACGAACCGCCTTTCTCCTTTTGAATCTTAAGGGCTTCGTTTAACTTCTCCTCGGTGAGGATCCTTTTTTTCATCAGGATCTCGCTTAGCCGTTCCTTAAGACCTGAAGGCATACTCTGATGCCCTCCTATTTTTTATAAGACTTGTCTATCGCCTGCTTGATATCCGTAGCCGTAGATACAAATATCTGGACCGAGGAATTCGTCAGTAGTTCTATATCTTCAATGGCCTGCGTGTTAAGAGGGTCGGCCATCGCGATCGTGACCGTATTTCCGATCTTATCGATAGGTATAAGGCAATACTGGCGCGCGACATTCTCCGGCACCAGTTTGATCGCGTTCTCATCCGTATCGTAATTCGAGAGCGGAAGGTATGGGAAGCCGTATTGGACGGTGATCGCCTGAGCGATCTGCTCCTCCGTGACGTACCCCAGACCGGCAAGGATCTGGCCCAATAAGCCGCCCTTCTCCTTCTGTATCTTTAAGGCCTCCTCCAGTTGCGCCTGTTTTATGACTCCCTTCTCCAAGAGCAACTGACCTATCGTCTTAGTTATTACGCGCCGTGGCGGTAGCATACTTATTTCTTGAATAACCTTTCAAGGTCTTCGGGATCGGTGCTGCGTGAGATCGCGTCTTCGTATGTTATCAATTTTTGCTGATACAACTCGAACAACGATTGGTTCATCGTCTTCATGCCCTCTTTTTGGCACGTCTGTATTATCGACTGCATTTGATGCGTCTTTGAATCACGGATGAGGCTCCGGACAGCGGAATTGGCCATCATTACCTCAGTAGCGAGGACCCTGCCCCTGCCGCTCGCTTTGGGGATCAACTGCTGCGATAAAACGGCCAGCAGGACAAAAGAAAGCTGGATCTTCACCTGCTGCTGCTGATGCGACGGAAAGACATCAACGATCCTGTTTACCGTCTGGACGGCGTCCGAAGTATGCAATGTCGATAAGACTAAATGGCCGGTCTCGGCTATGGTAAGAGCGGCTTCTATGGTCTCGAGATCGCGCATCTCGCCTATAAGTATCACATTCGGGTCCTGCCTCAAGGCATGCTTTAACGCTTGGGCGAAGGAATGGGTGTCGGACTCCACTTCCCTCTGGTCCACAAGCGCTTTCTTATTCTTATGGATATACTCTATCGGGTCCTCGATTATAACGATATGGCAGTTCCTCTCTGAATTTATCTTATCTACCATAGACGCTAGGGTCGTTGATTTTCCGCTTCCGGTAGCACCAGTGATGAGCACCAGCCCTTTCGGTTTCTTGCAAAGTTCCTCGACTATGTTTACCGGCAGGCCGCATTCCGCGAAACTCATAATGCCGAAGGGAAGCAGCCTTATCGCCGCGCCGACATACCCCCTCTGCAAGAAGACGTTTACCCTGAAACGGCCGAGTGCTTCTATCCCGAAGGAGACATCGAGCTCGAATTCGCGCTCGAATTTCTCTATCTGCTGCGGTTTCAGGATGCTGTAGGCCAGTTTCTTCGCGTCATCGGGCGTCAGCGGAGGAAATTCGGTCGGGACCAGTTTTTCGTCTATCCTCAACTGCGGAGGAGAAAATGCCGGGATATGAAGGTCCGAAGCGTTCCTGTCTACCATCATCTTTAATAGTGTCTCGATCTGTAGGGCAGCCATGGTTCCTCCTTAATTATGAGACCACTACGTTCTTTCCGCGGGACTTGGCATCTTCCAGTGACGCTCTGGCCTTCTTGATCAATTGATCGGATGTCGCCCCGTCCAAAGGGTTCTCGCTTACTCCGCCGCTTACAGTGACAACATTCCTCGGATAATTTCCGCCGGCGGTTATCCCGAAGGCCTCCACACGCTGACGCAATACCTCGGCCAAGACGTTTGCCTGTTTCTTATTTTTTTCCGGCATCACAACGGCGAATTCGTCTCCGCTTAACCTGCCGACTCTGTCGACCTCGGTGATATTTACCTCTATGACCTTGCCGATCTTCTTTATCGTCTCTTCCGCTACCAATTCGCCTTTCTCCTGACGATATAATATAAAATCATCTATATTCAATATCGCGAACGAGCACGGCCTTTGATAAACGATGGCGCGTTTTATCTCCTCATCAAGGCGGCCGGTGATATATTTCTCATTATATAACCCCGTCAGTTCGTCTTTTATAGAAAGCTCTTTCGCCTTCTTTGTCAGCTTCTCGTTTTCTATAGCGATGGCGATCTGCCGGGTAAACAATTTCAGAAGTTCGACGTCATCGTTCTTAAATTCATAATCCGCGACGGCGTTCCCAAAACACAAGACTCCGATACCCTGCCCATGGATTGTGACCGGGGCTATGACGCAATTCCTCAGTCCAAAGGAATCCAGGAACTCGCCGGATTCCTTGGTCAATTTTGAACGCCTGTCAAGGACCAAGATCTTTCCTTCCGAGACACAACGCCCGAGAAAGCCTGTCCCGACTTTTAACTTTAGGGTCTTTAAGCCCTCGTTCTTTAAATTATAAGTAATCTTCGTAACCAACGTATCTTTATCCTCTGTCAACAGCAGGGAAATAGCGCTCTCGTCCTCTAACTGTGAGACCTTCTCGATGATAAGGTCTAATATCTGGTCCAGCGAGGAACCCTGAGAGATGAGGTTTCCGATCTGCAGCAGACCCGAGAGGACGAGGACCTTCTTGCTTATCTCGACATTGATCTCCTTGGTCCTTTCGCCGTAGGACCTGAGTTCATCCATATTCTCGCGGATGCGACGGGTAAGCACGTTCAGAGTGCTGCCCAACTGTCCGATCTCGTCTTCGCTCGTAACTTCTATGGAGCAGTTTAAGTCCCCTTTCGCTATGCCCTCGGCCTGTATCGCCATATCCACAATAGGCACTACAAAATCCCTAACGATCTTGAACCCTAGCGCCGCGACGAAAGTAGTTATGATAAGTAAAATGGATATGTCCGCAAGTACAACGGTCAAGTCCCATGATGTACTCAATTTCGGAATGACATAATTCGTGGCCAGATAGAAACAGATAAAAATAGGGATCATTGACATAAGGACAAAAGCAATGGTTAATTTATAACGAAGGCCTGTAGGAACGAGTGACAGTCTCTTAAAAAATCCTGCCATCTTTATCATCTCCCTTCTCTAGTATTACAAAAAGTATACAACAAAATAGTGTAAAGTGTAAAGCAATTTTCATCTATACATCTATGAAACTCCACGGCAGTGCCTCGCCTTCTCCGCGCTGCCTTAAAGCGTAACGATCGGGGTCGATCCCGGCATCCTTAAACGCTTCCTGCCATTTTTCGAAATCAAAATATTCGCTCCAGCCGTCAAATTTGCAGCCATTCTTCCAAGCGTTATAAATGACCTTGCTTAAACTCCTGTCTCCCCGCGTCAAGGCCGCCTCCAGATAACTCATCCTCGCATCATGAAAAGTGAATTTGACTCTTGTCTTCCCTGCTTTTTCTTTTATATATCTCTGCCTCTTCCCGGCCTCATCCATCGGCAGCATCGCGGCGCGCTCAAATTTTGTATGAGGTTTCGGGATGAAGACGGATACGGAAGCGTTTATCTCAGCGGGCCTGCCGTCGACATTCTTTTTAGCTTCCGATATTTCTTTTGCCAGTTCTACGATGGCGTCCAGATCGCTATAGTCCTCTTCGGGAAGGCCGATCATAAAATATAATTTTATCCTTCGCCAGCCGTTCTTAAACGCCTGAAGAGCGCATTCCTTAAGCGTGGCCGGCGATATATCCTTATTTATCACCTTCCTCATCTTCTCACTGCCGACCTCGGGAGCGAAAGTCAGTCCCGTATGCTTGCCCGAGGCCATCTCAAGCGGGAACCTGCTGACTAGATCCTCGACGCGCAATGACGGCAATGAGATGCCGACTCCTTTATCCTCAAATAATCTCTTAAGAGAAGCGGCGATATCCATGATCTGCGAATGGTCGCCGGAAGAAAGAGATGCAAGCGACATCTCGTCGTATCCGGTATTCTCATAGATTTTCTTGGCCAGTGAGACTATCTTTTCCGCGGAACGCTGCCTGTTTGGACGGTATATCACCCCCGCCTGACAGAAGTTGCACCGCCTCCGGCAGCCTCGCATTATCTCAAGCTGTATCCTGTCGTGGACTACCTCTATATACGGCACTACAGGTCTCTCGGGATAATACGCCTCGTCCAGATTAAGGACTGATCGTTTTTTTACTTTCTTTATCATCCCTGCTTGCTCTGCAGTCAGGGATGGGACATACACCCCTTCTACATCGGCAAGCCGTTTTAATAGGCCCTCTTTCTTATCGCCTTTCTTCCTGCTCTCGATAAATATATCCGCTATCTCCGCGACCGCTTCCTCACCGTCGCCCATCAGAAAACAATCGAAGAAATCCGCCATCGGTTCCGGGTTAAAGGCGCAGGGGCCGCCGCCTATAATCAACGGATGAGAATCGCCGCGCTCTACGGAAAAAAGAGGTATGCCGGAGAGGTCAAGCATATTCAGGACATTTGTGTAACTTAGTTCATATTGGAGCGAAAAACCTACTATATCGAATTCCTTGAGAGGGCTCTTCGTCTCGAGACTAAAGAGCGGGATCTTCCGCTCTCTCATTATCCCTTCCATATCGAACCACGGCGCGAAGACGCGCTCGCAGGCGATATCCTGCCTGTCATTGAGGAGTGAATAAAGTATCTTTAAGCCGAGATGGCTCATCCCGACTTCATAGACATCGGGAAAAGCAAGGGCTACTTTGCATTTGATGTCTTTGTGGTCTTTAACCACACTGTTCCACTCCCCACCTATATATCTGGCGGGCTTCTTAACTTTCAATAAAATCTCTTCGGTCAACATCAGAATACCGTGCGCTTGTGCTTTACGTTCTCTAAGAGGCCCACACATGCCAAGCCCATTATCAGGAAAGAACCGCCGTAGGACATAAAAGGAAGCGGAAGCCCCACTACCGGCATAAGCCCGCAGACCATACCGATATTAACTATTATATGCACCGCGAAGATGGTCACCATCCCGTAGGCAAGGGTCTTTCCGTACATATCGCTTGTGGTCTGCGCGATTATCATCCCCTTCTCTATGAACC
>JAUYOH010000153.1 GCA_030695925.1 Candidatus Omnitrophota bacterium | reverse complement strand
TGTTTAAAAATATCGGCAACGAATGTCTTCGGCGTGGTTCTGTTAAAACCGTACTTTTCTTCTATAACGAATGTCCGATAAGCCGTGAACGGGATGGAAGCCAGATACGAGGCCAGATATATTATCCCGAGAAAAATAAGCCCTGTAACTAGAGACGCCTGTTGAAGAGAACGCGCGAAACCGTCTATCAGATTAAACCAGCCGGCAAGAATAAAAATAATTACACCGAAAGTAAAGAATGCGTTTTCGATAAGGCTGAATCGGACCTTCTCTTTGAGGTAGCTTTGCGATTTCTGGTATTTTTCGGCGTCGTAATATCCCTCGAATTCACGAGGCAATACCGGCGACGCATATGCAACATCCAACTTCTCGATGATAAAGTTTACGATGTATCCGCCGATAAGGATAAGCAAAACTGCCGGTAAATAATAATTATACGCAATCATATCTCCACGACCAATCTCATGATTTACCCATTATCTGGACTATGACTTCGCGCTTGCGTGGACGATTGTCGAACTCCGCCAGGACCACCTGCTGCCAGGTGCCCAGTAAAAGTTTCCCTCCATCGAAAGGAATAGTAACCGATGGTCCCTGCAGGGCCGCGCGAAGATGGCTAAAACCATTGGCGTCGCCCCATGTATCATCATGATGATAAGACTTCTTTCTAGGAATGAGCTTCTCGTAAAACTCACTGACATCTTTAATAAGTCCGGGTTCGTACTCGAATGTAGTAATAGCTGCGGTTGAGCCTACGACAAATACTGTAACCTGCCCATGCTTCAACCCTGTAGCATCCATGATACCCTCTATCTTGCCGGTAATATTTATCAGATCCGGATCGCCCTTAGTATTCAACGCTATCTTTTCGGTAACGATTTTCATTATGAATTTCCCTTTGTGGGATGGCACCGGTTAACACGTTCCCTATTTTATTTCAAAACCTGAAATGGACAAATACGCGCCCGAAATTTTTATCATCTTTCTCTATTCGATGATATAGCTTCTTTATCTCCGGCCGGTCTAAAAACCGTAAAACATGCTTCTTCAGCTGACCGCTTCCCTTACCCGGAATGATCTCTACCAGAGCGATCTTTTTCTCAACGGCATCACTGATAACCCTATTGAGCTCATCCTCGATTACTCGCCCCTTATTGAATATATTATGTAGATCCAGCTTAATCTTCGCCATGTCGTATTGACACGCCCCTTATTTACTCCATCCCTCATACATTACAATTTCTTTAAGGCGTAATCTATCTTTGGGGTTTGGGCGAAGCTTAACCGGATATCCTAAGGCCAAAAGTGCTACGATGCGGATATCTTGAGGAATGCCTAATATCTCTTTAACCGCGTCTTCATAAAAGGCTCCGATCCAGCAAGTTCCTAATCCCTCTTCGGTTGCTTTAAGCGCCATATGCTCAATGGCGATGGCCACATCAATGGGATAACACTGTTGTCCGCAGGTCATAACATGACTATCGGTTTTGGCGCAAGCGGCAATCACAACGGGTGCTTGACCGACAAAGACCTGGTCTTTTGCTGCCTGCATCAGGCGCTGCCGGACATTTTTATCCCGCACCACAATAAAGCGCCATTCCTGCCGGTTACTTGCTGAGGGTGCAAGTCTGGCTGCTTCTAAGATACTGTCCAGTTTTTCTGTTTCCACCGCGCAATCCTGATAACTGCGTACGCTATATCTTTTCTTAATCGCTTCCATAACATCCATAGTGCCTACCCTCCGTTGAACCGCACAGATGTTGTATTTCTAGTAAAAAAGCAAGGCGAAAGAGCGACTCTCCCACCTTGCCTTAAAACCAAAGCCGCGGCCTATAATACTGAGTATTATTTGCAACACTCGGCCTTTACGATTTTTTCCGCCTTCACCCAGTTATCAAGATCACGTCCCGCCTTGCATCCGCTCTTAACATAAAGATCATATGCCTTCTTAGCAATAAGACCTGATATATCTTTCTGAGAACACGAGGTAGTCGAGGTGCTTGTCTTGGTAGATATCTTTGCCATATTTTATCCCTCCTTTCATATGATTTGTCTTTTATTAACAT
>JAUYOH010000131.1 GCA_030695925.1 Candidatus Omnitrophota bacterium | reverse complement strand
ACATTCGGAGTTTGGTTGAGGTCAGCACCCGGGTAAGGGCCTTAGCTCATCCAGTGCTCTACCGCCGCCAGCGACCTCGCGAGGCTAGCCCTAAAGCTATTTCGGGGAGAACCAGCAATAACCAAGTTTGATTAGCCTTTCACTCCGACCCTCAGCTCATCCCATAACTTTTCAACGTTAACGGGTTCGCGCCTCCAGCTGGTTTTACCCAACTTTCACGCTGGCCAAGGGTAGATCACCTGGCATTCGGGTCTGCTTGACGTTACTCATTCGCCCTATTCGGACTCGCTTTCGCTACGGCTACGGCCCATAAGGCCTTAACCTCGCAACGCCCAGCAACTCGCCGGATCATTAACCAAAAGGCACGCGGTCAGCCGTTACGCATCCGAAGACGCGTCATAGGCCTCCCACCGCTTGTAAGCTTACGGTTTCAGGTACTATTTCACTCCCCTTACAGGGGTTCTTTTCAACTTTCCCTCATGGTACTTGTGCGCTATCGGTCACGAGTGAGTATTTAGCCTTGGCCCGTGGTCAGGCCGGATTCATACTGGGTTTCACGTGTCCAGCATTACTTGGGATTCCGCTAGGGTGCGTCGGAATTTCGCATACGGGGCTATCACCCTCTTCGGCAGAGCTTTCCAGCTCATTCTGCTATTCTCTCGCAATCCCACATTACGGTCCCGCAACCCCACCCAGCAAGCTGAGTGGTTTAGGCTTTTTCCCGTTCGCTCGCCGCTACTTGGGAAATCAATGTCTTTCTATTTTCCTCGGGTTACTGAGATGTTTCACTTCTCCCGGTTTCACTTCGCGTGCATATTTTATTTTGCGCGCGATTTAGCGGTATAACCCGCTAAGGGTTCCCCCATTCGGAAGTCCCCGGATCAAAGTCTGTTTGCGACTCCCCGGAGCGTATCGCCGCTTACCGCGTCCTTCATCGTCTTCTCGTGCCAAGTCATCCACCATAAGCTCTTAGTAGCTTGACCATTTTCTAATTTTTCAATTAAAAAATGTAAAGTTGTTCGCTTTGGTTAGACGAACAACGTCATTGATTGATGCTCGATTCACCTTTGTTACTTTTGTTACTCATTATGTGTTGTCAAAGAACGAGTTTGCGGTTTTATAAACCGCGGGAAACTGTATATTAAAATTTTCGGTTTCTCTGGTGGAGACAACCGGGATCGAACCGGTAACCTCCAGCTTGCAAAGCTGGCGCTCTCCCAATTGAGCTATGTCCCCTGAAATTTGCGACAGCAAATTTCATCCCGAGAACGCGACAAATAGGAGCGTTCGAGGGAGAAAATTTCGCTTCGCTTTAATTTGTAGTCCCTCGCCGCCTCCTTAAGGCAGCATCGGCTCGGGACAGTTTGCCAAACGTATACTACAGCAAACTGGTGGGCCCATCTGGGGTCGAACCAGAGACCTCCGCGTTATCAGCACGGCGCTCTAGCCATCTGAGCTATAGGCCCTGATCTCGAATTCTTGCGCCTTTTTTACAATATATACATGACCGACCTGCATAAAATTAAAGCAGGAATAAACCAAGACGAAACTCTTTATTACGCTTCACCGATTTTAGTCGAAATAGTGTGTGTGA
>JAUYOH010000130.1 GCA_030695925.1 Candidatus Omnitrophota bacterium | reverse complement strand
ACATTCTCCTTCTTATCTTTGTGCAAATCTTAATGTCAATTTGTGCATAAAAAAATGTTGTTTTATGCACAACTGTGTGGTTTACCTATGCTAAATTTTCCCTATTCCCTGCCAAAATTTTTGATTGACACTCCATTAGTGATGTTTTATAATATCGAACAGTTGTATTATTATATAGAACAGGAGAAAAACAAATGTTGATACCAGCCGGAAGAAAAAAGATTTTACAATTATTTTTAAAGGATCCTTTTAAGGAAATACACCTTAGAGAAATATCTCGCCTATCAAAATCTTCGCTTGCCAATGTCGATAATTCCATGCGGTTATTCGTAAAAAATGACATGTTTATCAGGCGTGAATTGTCGCACTCGACCTTCTTTAAGCCTAATCTTGAGAACGAGGATACAGTAAAGGTGTTTGAGCTTTTAGAGCTTGAGAGGCGCAAGGTATTCTATTCAAAGAATAAGGGCATCGCGCGCCTGCTTAAGAAATATACGGACACCATTTTAGATCTCTCAAACAAAAGGATTCAGCTCGTTATCCTTTTTGGTTCCGTAGCAAGAGGCGAATGGAAAAAGGGAAGCGATATTGACATACTCGCGGTTATTCCTGATAAAGAAAATGATATCGTTGACATATTGAATAAAGCCAAGACAGATGTCAGCCCCCTATTGGAAATACGGCCGATAAGCACCACGATAAGAAAATTCACGGAAGGTTTTAAGGCCAAAACGGAGTTCTACGATAACCTGTGGAAAGACCATATAGTGTTGTATAATGAATTTTTATTCTGGCAGCTAATCAGAGAAGGGGGTAAATAACATGCCTGAAAATATCGAGAAGATATTGCGCGGATGCTTTCATCCTAAAGAAGGCAGGCCCAATCTTCATAAGGTGCCTGTAAATACTGAACGCTCAAAACAGCATATTGATAAGGCGCATAATAACCTGCGCGCTATGAAGCTGATGTTTGATAGCGATCTATTCGATTGGGCTGTTATTTGCGGGTATTACGCGATGTATCACGCTGTGTTGGCGGCGCTCTTCAAGATAGGTATTCGGGCGACAGCGCATTACTGCGCCATAGCGGCTTTCAAGGAATTCTATGTGAAACGCGGGAAGGTAAAGCCTGAATATATAGGTTATATCAAGCGGGCGAAACAACTTGAGCATAAATACGCTGAGTCTTTGGACAAGGCTCAAGAAAATAGAGTCATCGAGCAATATGGCGTTGAGATTTTCACTCACGATGATGCTGAATGGATTATAGAAGACGCAAAGGATTTTGTCCTTAAGATAGAAGAAGTGTTGGCTTAAGTAGTATGTTAAAAGAATAATGATTACGTTTGGAATTAGGCAATCATTCGATGAAGTTGGACAAGTTGAAGAGCGATACGCGAACTTAAATGTGCCGGTTGAAGTGGCTCCGATGGCTTGACAATATGTCACAAAAAACATCCAATTTTTGCGACACC
>JAUYOH010000121.1 GCA_030695925.1 Candidatus Omnitrophota bacterium | reverse complement strand
CTATCGCCTTACCATTGGCCGCAGGTTCGATGGGAATATAAATAGCTGATGTGTTGCCATCTTTAGAGATGAATCTATCCACTAACATAGGGTTATCATAGAGAGTTTTTTTCATGAACGCTAACTCATCTTTTGTTTCGGGGATTTTATCTAATAATGGCCTCACCTGTAGACCATCTTCTTGTACAATAACGTCGTTTACCGTAGATAGGCTCAAGACGTCTTGTGTGATTACCCCTCTGATCTTCAGGACAGACTGGGTAATGAGAGCGATTTTTTTAAGAGTATTCGGATTGATTATGCCTTCTTTATTTGAGATACCTAAGACGATCGTATCTGCATGAAGGGAAAACAGGCGGTCTACCTCGTCGTTATATACTCGTACCGGAGAGGTAGTGGGAAGCATGTGTTTGGGATCTGTGTCTATCTTTATCTTTGGGAATTGCCACAAGAATAAAATAGTGACTATCAATGTTAAGAGAATAACTAATTTGGGATGCTCTACAGAAAAACCAAAAATTCTTTTAATCATTTGACCTCCATTTACGAATGTCTTTGATCAATTTATCATTCGTAGTAAGACGTTCCAAAAGTATTTCTCTTATAATATCAAATGCTTTGCCAATCTTGGGATTAACTAAGGAGTAATAGATCGTTGTGCCCTCTCTTCTAGTCTTAACAATACCTTTTTCTCTTAAGATGCCCAGGTGCTGTGAGAGGTTTGCCTGTCGGATATTGGCAAGTTTTGTTAATTCTCCCACAGATAGTTCTTTATCTCTTAAAAGGTTCAGAATTTCTAACCTTTTGGGAGAAGTAAAAACCCGGCACATTTGAGCATGAAGTTCATAGAGTTTATGTTCCATAAAGAGGCTCCTTAATTTAGTATATTCGAATATTAGCATATATTTTTTGGGTTGTCAAGGCCTTTTTCGCCTTGGCCAATAGCGATAGTTTTGCTCAATATTTTGTGGAAGATTTCCTCAACCTTGAGTGAAAGGAAATGGTTGACACCACAAGCCCATTGTGGTATAAATAATCGTAAGAATAGCCTACAAACAAACACGTTTCCTCAATTAAAGAAGCAGTAAAAATATGTCCCGCAAACAACCTTTTATTTTGTTTGCCATGCTATCGGAGGCAAGATGATAGACAGGTATACTCTGCCCAGAATGGGTAAGATCTGGGATGACCAGAACCGTTTCCAGAAGATGCTTGATGTCGAGATAATGGCATGCGAGGCATTCGCCAAGAAGGGCCTGATGCCCAAAAGCGCCTTATCGGATATAAAAAGAGGCGCCCGGTTCGATGTAGACAAGATAAAAGAGATAGAGGAACAGACCAAGCACGACGTCATCGCCTTTATAAAGAACATATCCGAGAATGTGGGCGAGGCGGCGAAATATATCCACATGGGACTGACTTCGAGCGATGTTTTGGATACCGGGCTTTCGCTTCAGATGAGGGATGCCTCCGACCTTCTGCTTGAGGACTTAAAGAGACTTCAGATCGCCCTCGCCAAGAAAGCCAAAAAATACAAAAATACCGCCTGCGTGGGAAGGACTCACGGCGTCCATGCCGAGCCGATGACATTCGGACTGAAATTCGCGCTATTTTACGCCGAGACGCAGCGCAATATCGTACGTATGAAGGCCGCGCGCGAGGTAATAAATTACGGAAAATTATCCGGCGCTGTCGGGACATTCGCCAACGTCGACCCCTGGGTCGAGGAATATGTCTGCAGGAAATTGAGATTAAATCCCGCGCCTATCTCGACACAGGTCCTGCAGCGCGACAGGCACGCACAGTTCCTTACGACAATAGCTATAATCGGCGGCTCCCTCGAGAAATTCGCCACAGAGATAAGGGGTTTACAGAAGACCGAAGTCCGCGAGGCCGAGGAACCTTTCTCAGAGGGACAGAAGGGCTCATCCGCGATGCCGCATAAACGCAATCCGGTGACCTGCGAACGTATCGCGGGCTTGGCGAGGGTACTACGCGGAAACGCCCACGCCTCGCTGGAGAACATAGCGCTATGGCACGAGAGGGATATTTCGCATTCCTCGGTCGAGCGCGTGATAATCCCGGATTCATGCGTACTGCTTGATTATATGCTGAATATATTTACCGACGTTGTCATGCATCTTTTAGTCTATCCCGAGAATATGCTGGAAAATTTAAACAGGACCAAGGGCCTTATATTCTCTCAGAGGGTCCTCCTGGCGCTGATAAAGAAGGGCCTCTCGAGGCTGGAGGCGTATGACCTCGTCCAGAGGTGCGCGATGAGGGTCTGGAGGGAGAACGTAGATTTCAAGGCGGTATTGACTGATGATATCGATATCGCGAAATACCTCACTGCCGAAGAAGCCGGGGCCTGTTTCGACCTCGGCTATTACACCAAGAACGTGGACAGGATCTACAAGCGGTTAGGGCTATGATAAAAGAAGACGTCTTATTGACCACTGAGAACATCCCTTTAAGATTCTTCAAGCGCGGTAAAGTCAGGGATATCTATGAGCTTGACGGTAAGCTTCTCATCGTCGCGACCGATAGGATATCCTGTTTTGACGTCGTCCTCTCGGAAGGCATCCCCTACAAAGGTAAAGTCCTGACACAGATATCGAGGTTTTGGTTCGACTTTCTCAGGGATGTCATAGACAACCACGTCGTGACATTCGATATGGAGTCGCTCCGCGATAAACTCGGAGATTCGGTAAGTGTTCTGGAAGGCCGCTCTATGCTGGTCAAGAGGGCAAGGCCTCTTTCGATAGAGTGTGTCGTAAGGGGCTATATCTCGGGTTCGGGATGGAAAGAATATAAAGAGAACGGCGAGATATGCGGCATAAAATTGCCGAAGGGGCTTAAGGAATCGGATAAATTAGATGAACCCATCTTTACCCCCTCGACCAAGGAAGACGTCGGGCATGATTTGAATATCACGGAGGTCTACGCGAAAAAGAAGCTTGGCGACAGGCTCTTCGAGTTCGTCAAGAGCAAGGCTATCGCGATATACAAGAAAGCGGCCGATTACGCGGAGACGAAGGGGATAATAATCGCGGATACGAAATTCGAGTTCGGAGTGACCGATGAAGGCAGGACGATACTCATCGACGAGGTCCTTACGCCGGACTCCTCAAGGTTCTGGCCGCAGGACAAATATAAGCCGGGTGGGTCGCAGGTGAGTTTTGACAAGCAGTTTGTCCGCGATTATCTTGAGGGCCTTAATTGGAGCAAGACTCCGCCGGCCCCGAATTTACCGGAGGAGATAATCAAAAAGACAAGCCGGAAGTATCTCGAGGCGTTGAAGAAACTGACGGAAAAGGAACTTTAAGTGCGCTGGCGTGTTGAGGTAAGGAATAGACCGGGAATACCCGATTCGACCGGCGAGGGCGTAAAGAAGGATATTGGGGACTTGGGGATATCCGGCGTTCCCGCGGTTGAGACAGCGCGGGTCTATATCATCGAAGGTAATATCCGTTCTTTGCAGATAAAGAATATCGCGCAGAATCTGTTGAGCGATTCCGTGACGCAGGAATACACGTTCAGGAATAATCCCCTTACAGATAAGAAGACTGCCGGCACAGGGCAATACCTTGTGGAGGTCGCGTATAATGCCGGTGTCATGGATCCTGTTGAGGAGAGCGTCAGGAAAGGGGTGCTGGATTTAGGGATCAAAGGTGTCGCATCGGTCAGGACCGCGAAGAAATATATCATCAAAGGAAATATCTCGGAGCGGGATTTAAAGACCGTAAGCGAGAAACTCCTTTACAATAAAGTCATCCAGCATATCGTGACAGGGCCCGATTCCTATACGACAAAGACCCCTCCGAAGTATCATTTCAGGCCGCTTGCGGTAAATATGACAGGGGCTTCGGACAAGGAGCTGGACAGAATAAGCAGGAAAGGCCAGCTCTTCCTGAATCTGTCCGAGATGCGCAGTATCAAGGAGTATTTTTCGCGACTCGGAAGGAATCCGACCGATGTCGAGCTCGAGACATTGGCGCAGACCTGGTCCGAGCACTGCGGGCATAAGACATTCCGCGGCCTTATAGATTACGAGTCGGACGGAAAGAAATGGCGCATAGATAACCTCCTTAAAGAGACGATAATGAAGGCGACGGAGGAGCTTAAAAAACCCTGGTGTGTATCCGTCTTCAAGGATAATTCCGGTGTCATAAGGTTTGACGAGCGATATAACGTCTGTTTCAAGGTAGAGACGCATAATCATCCTTCGGCTATCGAGCCCTACGGTGGCGCGAATACCGGATTAGGCGGCGTCATCCGTGACTCCTTAGGAACGGGCCTCGGCGCCAAGCCGATATTGAATACCGATGTCTTCTGTTTCGCGGAGCCGGATTATCCTTTCGATAAATTGCCGAAAGGAGTCCTGCATCCCAAGAGAGTGATGAAAGGAGTGGTCGCAGGCGTGCGCGATTACGGCAACAAAATGGGAATACCGACGGTAAACGGCGCGGTCCTCTTCGATAAAAGATATTTAGGTAACCCTCTTGTATATTGCGGTAATGCCGGGCTTATACCCAAAGAAAAATCCTTTAAGGAAACGGAGAGCGGTGATTTGGTCGTCCTCGTCGGCGGAAAGACGGGCCGCGACGGCATACACGGCGCCACCTTTTCTTCCGGGGAACTCACGGCCGAGTCGGAACAGGTCTCGGCGCAGGCCGTCCAGATCGGAAACCCGATAGAAGAGAAGAAGATGGTCGATTGTATATTGAAGGCGCGCGACCTGAATTTATACGACGCCATAACCGATTGCGGCGGCGGAGGGCTCTCAAGCGCGGTAGGCGAGATGGGAGAGAAGACCGGTGTCGTGGTGGACCTTGAGAAGGTCCCGTTAAAATACGAGGGGCTGACTTATACGGAGATATGGATATCAGAGGCGCAGGAGAGGATGATACTGGCTGTCCCGCGCAAAAAGGTCAAGGCGCTATTGAAAGTATTCAAGAGAGAGGACGTAGAGGCGACGGTAATCGGAGAATTTACTAAAGATAAGAGGCTGGAGCTGCGGTACAAGGGCCATACGGTCTGCGACCTTGATATGAAATTTTTGCACGACGGCCTGCCGAAGGTCGTAAGGCGGGCGCAATGGCATAAGGTAAAACAGAAGGAACCGCGTTTTTTGTGCCCTAAAGACCTGTCAATCTCTTTATTTAAGATCTTATCGAGTTGGAATGTCTGCAGCAAGGAATGGATAATCAGGCAATACGACCACGAGGTCCAGGCGGCATCAGTCGTCAAGCCGCTTGTCGGCGCGGCTAATGACGGCCCATCCGACGCGGCGGTCGCGAGGCCGGTATTAAATTCAAATAAAGGCGTCATATTATCAAACGGCATAAACCCGAAGTACGGCGAGATCGACCCATATTGGATGGCTGCCTCATGTATAGATGAGGCATTAAGGCAGGTAATCGCCGTAGGCGGCGATTTAAACGAAGTGGCGCTTCTGGACAATTTCTGCTGGGGCGACACTGACCAACCGTCCGTCCTCGGTAGTTTAGTAAGGGCCGCGTATGGCTGCTACGATACGGCCAAGGGATACGGAACTCCTTTTATCTCGGGCAAAGACAGCCTTCATAACGAATACATAATCGATAACAGACGCGTCTCGATCCCGGGGACGCTGCTTATCTCTGCGATGGGTGTGGTCGAGGACGTGACAAAGACGATAACGATGGATTTTAAGAGGCCGGGCGGATTGATCTATGTCGTCGGAGAAACTTATGACGAACTCGGAGGCTCG
>JAUYOH010000119.1 GCA_030695925.1 Candidatus Omnitrophota bacterium | reverse complement strand
TTTAACAGCGAATGGCTTGGTAAGATGAGTGCGGCCGATATTGCACTGCTTATGTCACATTATACAGTCCAGCGAACGCTTGAAAGAGACGATTTTTCTAACAGGTATAAACAGCAAAAGCCCATCACGATGCTTGAGTTTTTATATCCTCTATTGCAGGGGTACGATTCTGTTGCACTTAAATCCGATGTGGAGCTTGGCGGCACTGATCAGAAATTCAATCTGCTTGTAGGCAGGGATATCCAGCAGGCATACGGACAGGAGTCGCAGATTGTAGTTACAATGCCGCTTCTGGAAGGCCTGGATGGCGTGAATAAGATGTCAAAGTCGCTCGGAAACTATGTCGGCATAAACGAGCCCGCAAAAGAAATCTTCGGCAAGCTGATGTCAATCTCCGACGAGTTGATGTATAAGTATTATGAACTGCTTACCGATGAAGATGTTGACAAAATCAAGCGCGATATAAAAGAAAACAAACTGCACCCGAAAGACGCCAAGAAAAATCTCGCTAAAATAATCGTAGCCCAATATCATTCAAGGGATGAGGCATTGCGCCAGGAAGAAGAGTTTGAAAGAGCATTTAAGGACAAAGGTTTTCCCGGTGATGCGGCACTGCAGGTAGTGGAATCGCGTTCCGCGGCCGCTTCCATTATAACTGTCCTGTCGGATAATATCGGCATTTTTGCAAGCCGTGGCGAGGCGAAACGCAAGATACAGGAAGGTGCCGTAGAAGTGGACGGCGAACGCATATCCGATATTAAATATGAGCTTAAGCCGGGTAAGGAATATAAGATAAGGGCCGGGAAAAGATTTGTCCGCGTGCTTGTAAAATAACCCATAAACTGCAGTATATTTTTTTGAAAAAAAATAGATAATTTGCTTGACAAAGACAGCTCTTTGCGTATAATAGATCCTACCTAAGTTTTTGAAGGTCACGTCCCATATTGACTTCGCTACATTTTTATGGTATACTTATTGTTACGGAAGGACGTGATACCCTTGAAAAAAGAGGTCCGTTTGACTAAATCTGTTGACAAATTTGGATAAATAGTTTTTGCTCAAAACGTGAGGATGTGTATTCTAAAGGCATCGTTTACGATGCCTTTTTTGTGTCTATAAAAGGTACTAATAAGCAAGTCGTTCTTTGAAAATGATTTGATAACCAAGGTCGAACCCGAGTCAGACTACCGGTGTTTTTTATTGGAGAGTTTGATTCTGGCTCAGAACGAACGCTGGCGGCGTGGATTAGGCATGCAAGTCGAACGATGCCGCAAGGCATAGTGGCAAAAGGGCGAGTAACGCGTGGGCAACCTGCCTCCGAAACCGGGATAACTTTGCGAAAGCGAGGCTAATACCGGATAAGACCACGGCTCATAAGGGCTGTGGCCAAAGGAAGCCTCTATTTATAAGCTACCATTTGGAGAGGGGCCTGCGTCCTATCAGCTAGTTGGTGAGGTAACGGCCCACCAAGGCTATTGACGGGTAGCTGGTCTAAGAGGATGGTCAGCCGCACTGGGACTGAGACACTGCCCAGACTCCTACGGGAGGCTGCAGTCGAGAATCTTTAGCAATGCCCGAAAGGGTGACTATGCGACGCCGCGTGAGCGATGAAGGTCTTCGGATTGTAAAGCTCTGTCGAGTGGGATGAATACCACATCCATAACATGGGTGTGGAATGACAGTACCACTAAAGGAAGCCACGGCTAACTCCGTGCCAGCAGCCGCGGTAATACGGAGGTGGCAAGCGTTGTTCGGATTTATTGGGTGTAAAGGGCAGGTAGGTGTCCTAGTAAGTTCTGGTTGAAATCCTTCAGCTCAACTGGAGAACTGGTCAGAAAACTGCTAGGATTGAGTGCGGAAGAGGAGAACGGAATTCCCGGTGTAAGGGTGAAATCTGTAGATATCGGGAAGAACACCAGTGGCGATGGCGGTTCTCTGGTACGCTACTGACACTGAACTGCGAAAGCTAGGGGAGCAAACAGGATTAGATACCCTGGTAGTCCTAGCCGTAAACGATGGGCACTAGGTGCAGGCTCGCAAGGGTCTGTGCCGCCGTTAACACATTAAGTGCCCCACCTGGGGACTACGGCCGCAAGGTTGAAACTCAAAGAAATTGACGGGGACCCGCACAAGCGGTGGAGCATGTGGTTTAATACGACGCTACGCGTGGAACCTTACCAGGATTTGACATGTACTTGAAATCCCGATGAAAGTCGGGACCTCCTTTAAAGACAGGTACACAGGTGTTGCATGG
>JAUYOH010000118.1 GCA_030695925.1 Candidatus Omnitrophota bacterium | reverse complement strand
TTGCAGGCATGTATATAACATTTATAACATAAGAACGAAGAATAGAGACGGCTTGAGGGACTTCCTTGCCTCCAAGCAGGTGTCTACGGCGGTTTATTACCCGATTCCTCTGCATCTCCAGAAAGTGTACGATTCCTTGGGTTATAAAAAAGGAGATTTTCCGAATAGCGAAAGCGCATCCCTTGAGGTTCTTGCGCTGCCTATCTTCCCCGAACTGAAGGAAGAGGAGATAAAATTTGTAGCAAGCAGTATCTCAGATTTTTTGTCATAACTTCCTGCCAGCAGGTAGGTTTTCCTCAGTTTTTCCTATTGACACGCCACTAAATATATCATAAAATAGTATCGTTCATTTCTAGAACGTTGTCGTATCTCAATTGTCCTATGCCAGATACAGAAAATAGCTTCCTAAAACCAAGCGAAGACCTAAAAAACTTTCAGTTATTGGAAGAGGTCTCTAGGGACTGCAATGCTTCCCAAAGAAAACTCTCCCAGCGCCTTGGCGTAGCCTTGGGCGTTACCAATGCCTGCCTCAAAAAGATGGTCAAAAAAGGCTACATTAAGATCAAGGGCATTAATCATAAACAGATATCATATTATCTCACCCCCGAAGGATTTAGCGAGAAGTCAAGGCTTACCTATCATTTTCTGGAATATACCGTCAATTATTATATAAGACTCAAGAATAATATATCTTCCACATTAGCGATGTTTTCGAAAGAAGGTATAAAGCGGGTAGTCTACTATGGTGCCGGAGAAGTCATGGAGGTCGCTTTCGTGACCCTGCACGAGACCGATCTGGAACTTCTGGGGATAATAGACGACGATAAAGACAAGCAAGGGAAGAAGATGTTTAGTTATATTATTCATGGACCGGAAAGCATAAAAGAACTCAAGCCCGACGCCGTAATAATCACTTCTATACGTTATAGGGACAAGATAATGCAGAACTTGAGGGCTGACAGGGAATTAGACGGCTTACCCGTCTACACGTTATAAGGTGAAGCATTATGGATGAGACATCGGTTAACTGGTACGCTGTCCGGACTCGCTCTAACTATGAACACAAGGTCAATTTTCTCTTGGCCAAGAAGTCGTTGGATACCTTTTATCCGACTGTCCTTAAATGGAGCAGGAGAAAGGACAGAAAGAAGAAGATTGCCCGGCCATTATTTCCGGGGTATCTATTTGTAAGGTGCGCTTCCAGCCCATATGATTGGCTTGAGATAAAAAAGACCGATGGGGTTGTGAATATATTAGGAAGTCAGAAGATCCCGCAACCGATTCCGCAGGAGCAGATAGAGTCGGTCCAAAAGATAGTGGAAGCCGGCATTGACCCGTTGCCCCACCCCTATCTAAATACAGGCGACAGGGTAGTGGTTGTAGAGGGTCCTTTGAGAGGGGCCATCGGCATCTTTGAGAAATTCAACGACAAGAAAGGCACGCTTATAATCTCTGTGGACCTTCTGGGGCGGTCACTGGCGGCGGAAGTAGAAAATAACGTAGTGGAGAGGTGTTAGTCTCTCTAAAAATTTAAAAAATGGGTACAAAAACCAAAAATGTAACCAAAGGGGCGAAGCTCTGCCCGGAAGGAGTGCGGTTTTGAACATATTACTTACAGGCGGGGCAGGATTTATAGGCTCACATTTGTGCGATTTCCTGATAGCGAAAGGCAACAAGGTTATTTGTCTGGATAATCTTATTACCGGCAAGAGGGAAAACATCACCCACCTTGAGAATAATCCGAATTTCAGATTTATCAGGCACGATGTAACTACCCATATTGATATCGACGAAGCGCTGGATTATGTCCTTCACCTTGCTTCTCCCGCGAGCCCTGTGGATTATATAAAATATCCTATACAAACATTAAAGGTCGGTTCTTTGGGCACTCATAACGCTCTTGGTGTTGCCAAGGCGAAGAACGCGAAATTCCTGCTGGCTTCAACGAGTGAAGTCTACGGTGATCCTTTAGTCCATCCGCAGAGAGAGGATTATTACGGCAATGTAAATGCCGTGGGTCCGCGCGGGGTATATGATGAAAGCAAGCGATTTGCCGAAGCGATAACGATGGCTTACCATAAGGTCCATAAACTTGATACGAAGATCGCACGGATTTTCAATACCTATGGTCCACGTATGCGTCAAAGCGATGGTCGCGCCATACCTAATTTCATTAGTCAGGCACTGGCAAATGAACCGTTAACTGTATACGGCAGTGGGACTCAAACTAGAAGTTTCTGCTACATAGAAGACATGATAGGCGGGCTTTATAAATTGATGCTATCGGACGTCAATGACCCTATTAACTTAGGCAACCCGGCTGAAGTAACTATTCTATATCTGGCCGAACAGATAATCTCATTGACCGGCAGCAAGAGCGAGATCAAGTTTGAGCCGTTGCCGGAAGATGACCCTAAGGTGCGATGTCCGGATATAACAAAGGCAAAAAACATTTTAAAGTGGCAGCCCGATGTACCCCTTAAAGAAGGTCTTAAACTTACCCTACAGGATAAAAAGAGAGGCTGAAGATGATTAACTTAGGACAGATTGGCGCTGGGTTATGGGGGCAGAATCTCCTGCGTAATTTCTATAATTTAAAAGATTGCCGGATGAAGATATGCTGCGATAAGAATAAGGCGGTTTTGGAGAATATTAAAGCGCAGTATAGCGGCGGCGTAGAAATTACCGATGATTTCGACGATTTAATAAATGATCCTCTGCTTGACGCGGTTGTTATAGCGACATTGCCGGTAACGCATGCGCGCTTTGCCATAAAGGCGTTATCCGCTGGCAAGCATGTGTTTGTGGAGAAGCCCATCGCCTTAAACGTGGATGACGCGAAGGAGATGATAAAAGCCGCGAGAAGGCATAAGAAGATCTTGATGGTTGGGCATCTGCTTTTGTACCATCCCGCGGTAAAGAAACTCAAAGGGTATGTCAACGAGGGGCTGTTTGGCGAGATACATTATCTATATTCCACGCGAGTTAACTTAGGCCAGGTGAGGGAAGAGGAGAATGCTTTGTGGAGTTTGACCGCCCACGATATCTCCGTAGCGATCTATCTTCTGGGCCAGAAACCTATCGAAGTCTCGGTGACCGGTAAATCCTATCTCAGGAAAGATGTCCAGGATGTCGTATTTGTTACGCTTACCTTTAAGAATAAGGTTATGTCGCATATCCACGCCAGCTGGCTTGACCCGTATAAGATAAGGAAATTTACCATTGTCGGTTCCAAAAAGATGGCGGTATTTAATGATATGGAAAGCACCGAAAAGTTGAGGATTTATGACAAAGGGTTCGATTGGGCGAAGAAAGCTAATTACGGCACTTATGAGACATTTCTTACGGTGAGGGAAGGCGATATAAATATCCCGAAGATAGATATGGTTGAGCCGTTGAAGCTGGAGTGCCAGCATTTTATCGATAGTATCAAGAACAATACCCGTCCTTTAAGCGACGGCGAGAACGGGCTTGAGGTATTAAAAGTTCTTGCCGCGGCGCAGAAATCTTTGGAGACTGGCGGCCAGCCGGTTAAAATTAGTTAGAGGAGAAACGGAGAGATGAAAGACTATTTCGCGCATAAGACGTCTATTGTGGATGACGGGGCTCAAATAGGCAAAGGGACTAAGATATGGCATTTTTCCCATATATCTTCAGGGGCGAAGATCGGCAGGGACTGCATAATAGGGCAGAATGTTTTCATAGCGCCAAACGTGGTCATAGGCAATAATGTCAAGATACAAAATAACGTTTCAGTCTACACGGGGGTAGTTTTGGAAGACGATGTCTTCTGCGGGCCGTCAATGGTCTTTACCAATGTCATAAACCCCAGAAGCGCGATTCCGCGCAGGGATCAATATAGAAAGACGATAGTAGGAAAAGGAGCTACGATTGGCGCGAACGCTACGGTTATCTGCGGGCATACTATAGGAGAAAACGCGTTCCTCGGCGCCGGGACAGTAGTTACGAAAGATGTGCCGGCTTATGGATTGATATTGGATGTTCCCGGCAGGCTGGCGGGATACATGTGTGAATGCGCTGAGGGGAGGATTAAGTTTAAAGGCTCTTCAGGGGTCTGTGGGGCATGCGGAAAGAGATACTTGAAGAAGAAAGGGGAAATTAGAAAATATGGTAGGTAAGGTTAAGAAAAAGATTGATTACGACCGCGCTTTTTGGAAGATGCGCTCGTTGCGTTATAACGGGTTGGAGTGGGCAAATCATCGTTTCTACCTGGACGCCTTTGTTAAGGCGGGCAAGTTTAAAAATAGCGATATCGTCTTGGATGTAGGAACCGGCACCGGGATAGTTGCTCATGCGGTTTCTCCATTTGTGAAGGAGATTATCGGGTTGGATAAGTCTCAGGATATGCTGAAGCACAGCAACTGGTACGGAAATATGTATTTCCTCAGGAGGGATATAAGGAATACCCTTTTTGTGGATGGAGTTTTTGATAAGGTAACCTGCAGGCTGGTCTTTCATCATATCTTGAACTGCAGGCAGAAGGCTATGGATGAATGTTACCGGGTCCTGAAAAAAGGCGGGTTGATGGTATTTTCCGAAGGAGTACCCCCTACAAAGACGGTGAAGAAAGATTACATCAAGATCTTCCGGCTAAAAGAGAAGAGAGTAACATTTATGGAAGAGGATTTGATGGATCTTATGAAGAAAAGCGGTTTTAAAGAGATCGAATGCGAAATTGCTTATCTTAAGAAGATGAGCGTAAAGAATTGGCTTATGAACAGCGGTCTCCATAAATCCGTTCAGGAGAAGATATTTTTACTCCATAAAAACGCGGCCAATTATTTCAAGAGAGATTACAATATGATAGAAACAGCCGGCGATTGCTTGATTGACATGAAAATGGCGATAGTTATCGGAAAAAAATAGTAAGATAAATCAAATTTTATTATGCTTAAGATAATCAGCATTATCGGTGCCCGCCCCCAGTTTATAAAAGCCGTGCCTGTCTCAAGGGCTATAAATGAGTTTAATGCAAAACATGATGGCTTTAAATCCAGGATCAGGGAAATACTCGTTCATACCGGTCAGCATTACGATTACAATATGAGCGATATTTTTTTTAAGGAGCTGGATTTGAAGAAACCCGATTATTATCTTAAAGTCGGTTCTCATAGCCACGGCAGGCAGACCGCGTTGATGTTGGAGAGGATAGAAGGTGTTTTAAAGAAAGAAAGTCCCGATTTAGTTTTGGTATATGGCGATACAAATTCAACATTGGCGGGCGCCTTGGCCGCGAGGAAACTCCATATCTTACTTGCTCATATCGAGGCAGGCTTGAGGTCTTATAATATGAATATGCCGGAGGAGGTAAATCGAACTGTTGTAGACCGGGTATCCGATATCCTCTTCTGCCCGTCAAAGACCGCTGTTGATAATCTGCGACTGGAAGGCATAAGAAACTCCTCATCAAGGACATTCCCTAAGGTATTTCTGGCAGGCGACGTAATGTATGACGCTGTATTATGTTATCTTACTGTTGCGAAAAAACGGTCGCGTATCCTTGAAAAATTATCTTTAACGCCGAAGGGTTATTACCTCGCGACCGTACACCGGGCTGAGAATACGGATGATAGGAGGCGCCTGAAGCCGATCTTGGAAGGATTAAGCAAGATAGCTGAAGATAAAGCGCCTGTAATCTTTCCCATCCATCCCCGCGCGAAGAATGCCGTAAGAACTTTTAGGATGGAGGGTGCTCTTCAGTTTCTGAAAGTGATAGAGCCGGTATCGTATCTTGATATGTTGATGTTAGAGAAGAACGCCAGGGCTGTTTTAACGGATTCCGGCGGCGTTCAGAAAGAGGCCTATTTTTTGAATGTTCCCTGCGTGACTTTGAGGGATGAGACCGAATGGGTGGAGACAGTGGATTCCAAAGTTAATATTTTAACGGGTGCTGATAAGAAGAAAATATATAAAGCGGTGGAAAAGGAAGTGAAATTTGATAAGAAGAAAACGCGTTTATACGGCGATGGCAAAGCGGCGGAAAGAATAATCGGCGTTATAGCTTCTCAATTATCGGTTAGAGATAAAAGATGAGCAAGTCTAAAACGATCCTTAAAGACTCAATATTTTTTTCGGGAAGCACGTATTTCTCGTATATATTCAAGGTAATAAACAGCCTTGTTATCAGAAGGTTCCTTTCGCCGTTATCTATGGGGCTATTATCCGAGCTTATGCTGGTAAATGAATATACCAAAGCTCACCATTTGGGAGTCTTGAATGCCCTTGACAGGGAGATACCATACTACAGGGGAAAAGAGAATTCCGCGAAAGTCGAAGAGGTAAAGAGGACAGGACTGAACTTTTCTTTTGTAAGCGCCCTTGTTGTCGGCGTATTGCTGATGGCGGCCTCCTTCTTTCTTAAAAGCAGAAACCACGATAAGGATTTTGTTAACGGGCTCTTTTTAGTCGCATTATTGATAATAGTTGAAGTGGTAACGGCCTATTATAGAGTGATTTTGCGCACAAGCAACAAGTTTACGCTTTTAGGCAAATTCAATGTCTTCTTCGCCGTTGTCGAGACGGCTTCAACCGTTTTGTTGATAGTCCTCTATGGTTATAAAGGGGTTTTGCTGGCGCTTATATTCACGGGTATCGTGGCGGCGTTATATCTTTATAATTTTAGCGGGGTGAAGATCAAGTTTGGAGTTCGTTTTAACAGCAGCGAGGTATGGCGGCTTTTGAAGATCGGTTTCCCTTTGCACCTCTACGATCTTGTAAGGACGCTTTTTCTGACCGTTGACAGGCTCGCGATAATTTTTCTACTCGGAAGGACATCGCTCGGACTATATTCGATTGCCACGATGGCTTGCAGTTTTCTTATGCCGCTGCCAAAAGGAGTTTATAACGTCCTATTTCCGAAATTTTATGAAGCGTACGGCAAGGATGAGGATATAGAAAAGATCAAACATTATCTGGTAAAGCCCACCATGATCTTCGCGTATCTTTTTCCGGTTCTGATAGGAGCCGGAACGATAACATTGGCGCTTATCATTGAGTATGTCCTGCCGAACTACAGAAAGGGGATTTTGCCGGCGCAAATTCTTATGTTCAGCTCTTTCTTTTATTCGTTGATATTCATGTGGCAATTCTTTTTGGTGGCGCTGTATAAGCAGATCAAGATGGTTCAGTTTAACCTGATGGCTGTTATCATAAGTATCGGATTAAACATACTCTTTGTGAAGGGGTTAGGCATGGGCCTGAACGGTATCGCCCTTAGCGGTGTCTTGAGCCATTTTGCGTTAAGCACCATACTGATCACATATGTATTTTCATACTATACGAAAAGCGCGAAAGAACATGCAATTTTTTTCCTTAAACTCTATTTTCCGATTTTTTGGGTTTTGGGGATCCTGATTATTTTTAAGATATTTTTTGATTATAGACATCTCTCTCTCGGAGGCGATATACTGCGCGCGGCGATCTTTAACACTGTTTTGATACTGTGCTGTATGCCACTGCTTTATTACATAAATAGAAAAACCAATATATTAGGTTTGACGCTGGAAACGATCAAAAGGCCAAGAACGGAGTAAATATAGTGATAACCTTAAAAGAGATTTGGAACAAATATCAGGTGCCGCGCTATGACGCGAAGAAGATGAATCATTGGGCGACGAGAATGATCTACAGCAGGATCGCGACACCGATAATTTGGCTGTTATTGCCGACCCGCGTTACGGCAAACCAGATAACCGCCGGCTGGGTGGTTCTTGGGGTGTTCAGTTGCCTTTTATTTACAGCGGGCAATTACTGGACTAATATCGCGGCGGCGCTGTTGATACAGCTTCATATCGCGATGGACTACGTGGATGGGCCTATCGCAAGGTACAGGAACGCTTTTTCCCGGGGCGCGAAAAGTAACCCTAACAGGGGAGCGTATATCGAAAGGGTAGGCCACGATCTGATATATACCATATATTTTTATTGCATAAGCTTAGGCGCGGCAAAGAGAGGGTTAGATCCCGTATTTATTTTATCCCTTGGTTTTTTAGCGTCTATAGGGTACTTTTTTTATAAGTATACCCGGCGCGCGAAGATATTTTGCGCTTTGGTCTATAACGCGGATAAGGACAGGAAGGATATGCCTCAACCCGATGCGACTGAAACCGCCCTCAATAAGAAAAAGCGCGGGAATTTA
This sequence comes from Candidatus Omnitrophota bacterium, assembly GCA_030695925.1. Lineage (GTDB taxonomy): Bacteria > Omnitrophota > Gorgyraeia > Pluralincolimonadales > Pluralincolimonadaceae > JAGUXU01. The sequence continues at coordinate 23,690 of JAUYOH010000118.1, read as the reverse complement.
TTGAGGGTATTGTATAGGACAACCCAGTCGATATGGGACCCCATCTCCTTTACGATTTTAACGTTGATAGCCGCCTTTTTTGATTTGGTGTTTCTGGTGCCTATCTTTTACGGCTTAACTTACCCTATACATTTTATTATTTCGTATATCTATCAGGCGCGGATAAATGAGGATTGGGTTTATGACTGGGTTAGGAAGGTTAAATAGATGGATAAGATGCCGAAAGTAACCATATATATCCCCGCCCATAATTACGGGAGATATTTAAGGCGAGCTATCGAGAGCGTTATCGGCCAGAAATTTGATGACTGGGAGCTAATAGTTATAAACGATGGCTCTACGGATGATACTTCACAGGTTCTCGAGAGATTTGTCGGGCACCCTAAGATAAAGATCATTCATCAGGATAAGAGGGGATTAAGCGTAACTAACAATATAGCCCTGAGGCTATCTCGCGGTAAATATATTATACGGTTAGACGCGGACGATTATTTGGACGAAAACGCGCTGTTGGTCTTGTCAAATATTCTGGATACCCATCCCGATGTCGGCTTGGTTTATCCCGATTATTACAGGGTTGACGAGAAAGGCGAGATTATCGACCTCGAGAGAAGGAAGAAAATAGGCAAGGAAGTTACATTGCTTGACCTGCCGGCTCATGGAGCCTGTACGATGATAAGAAAATCCTGTTTGACGGAATTGGGCGGATATGATGAAACCCTGTCTTGCCAGGATGGTTACGAATTATGGTTAAGATTTATAAACAAATATAAGCCTTACAATGTCAACGTGCCGCTCTTCTATTACAGACAGCATAGTAAGAGTTTAACGCAGAATAAGCAAAAGATTCTCGCAGCAAGGCATCGGGCTAAGCGAAGCTTCGTAAAGGCTAAATTCGGAAAAGACATGCCTAAAATTTTAGCGATTATACCCGTTAGGAAACAATCAAGCATATTTTCAGATGCGGCATTAAAAGATATAGCCGGTAAACCTCTGATATATTACACAATTTCCGAAGCTTTAAAGACAAACCTTTTGGATAGGATAGTTGTAACTTCAGATGATGAAGAAATTCTTAGGTTTGTCAAAGATTTTCCTAAGATAACAGGTATCAGGCGACCCGCTGAGTTATCTTTGCCGAATTCTCGGATTGAGCCCACTGTAGATTACATACTTTCCGTTCTAAAGAAAAAAGAGAATTACCGCCCTTATGCTGTGATGCTTTTATATATACATACACCTCTTAGAAAGTATATACATATCGAGAAAGCCATTGACACGATGCTGATTTTTAACGTTGATAGCGTCGTATCAGTATGTGAGGATATTAATTTTTATTATCGGCATACAAAAAAAGGACTAACCCCTTTAATCAAGAGAAGGCTGCTTCGATTGGAGCGGGATGCTTTATATCGGGAAAACGGGGCGTTATATCTTTCGAAGGCGTCAGCGGTAAAAAAAGATAATTTCTTGGGCGCAAAAATTGGCCATATAGTGATGCTTCCCGAGGAGAGCATAAAGATCGATACTGAATTTAATTATTGGTTAACCGAAAAGATCATCAAGGAATGGAACAAAAAATAATATTAAAAAGTATTTGTAATCCCATCGGTTGCCCGCCGTTAAAAGAATCTGTAAAGGGCAAAAAGAAAATTTTGATTGTCACAGATGACAATACAAGAACCACCCCATTAAAAAACATACTGCCATGCGTAATAAATGAATTAAGAGGCACTGGAATTAAAGATAGTCAAATAAAGATATTGATAGCATCCGGTACTCACAGGCCGATGACAGAGCGAGAAAAGATAGCTAAATTTGGAAAGAAGATAGTATCCCATTATAAGATTTATAATCACAGCTGGAATAAAAAAAGTAAATTAACAAGAATTGACTCCAGTATATATGGTAAGAAGATCCATATTAATAGACTCGCAGAAGAATCAGACTTTATAATTGGAATTGGCAGTATAGTCCCTCACGCAACAACAGGTTTTTCAGGCGGCGGAAAAATTATCCTGCCGGGGATCTGCGGGGAAGGAACAACAGAAGATATGCATTGGAAAGCCCTTGAATTTGAGATGAAAGATATCCTCGGTGTTTATGACAATCCTATGCGAAGGATGGTAGATTCGGTTGCCAAAAAGGTGGGGCTTAAATTTATCGTTAATGTTGTCATTGACGGCTGCGACAGGGTTGTTGATATTGTCGCGGGTGATCCCGTCAAAGCGCATAGGCAAGGTGTTGAAGTCGCCAGGAAGGTTTTTGGGTTGCGCATGCCTCGTTTAGCGGATATTATCGTCGCGGATGCCAAGCCGATGGATATAGACCTGCGCCAGGCGATCAAGGCGATTGCCGCTTTGGATTTGATTATTAAGAAGGGTGGGGTAATAGTGCTTAATGCGAGATGCCCGGAGGGAGTTTCCCCTCAATTTCCGGAATTTGAGAAATATGGATTTAAGGACCCCGATGGCTTAAAGAAAAAAGTAGAAGAGGGTAAAATTAAGGGTAAATTGATGGCATACACCCTTATCGCGATAGGCAGGATTATGAAATATAAGGCAAAGGTGATCTTGGTCTCAAAAGGGATCTCTCCTGAAGTAGCCGGAGATATGGGATTTTTATGGGCGAATTCGGTTAAAGAAGCCTTAAAAGAGGCAAGGCAGCTAGCCGGCGCGAGAGCGCGGGTGGTCTTCGTGAAGCGGGCCTGTGAAGTGTTGCCCTTGATGAGTTAGGAGGCTATATCATGTTCAGCCGTTTAGTAAAGATAGTCAATGACAGTTTGCCGCTCTTTATCAAGAGGACATACATAACCAGAAAGAACCGCGAGGAACTACAAGAATACTGGAGGGCGCCCTATGACGGTAAAAATATACCTTCGGAATATTTAAAAGACAGAGAGCGCAGTATTTTTTTACTAAATTTAGCGAAAAGATATATCGAGGAAGGACAGAAGGTTTTGGAGATAGGTTGTAATGTAGGGCGTAATCTTAATGAACTATTTTTGTCAGGTTTTTATGATTTATCAGGCGTCGAGATAAGCAAAAATGCCGTAGAAATGATGAGGAAGGCATATCCCGATATGGCCGGAAAGATAAAGATTTATAACGGGGCCGTTGAAAGTTTTATAGAGGACTTTAAAGATAACTCCTTTGACTTGGTGTTTACCATGGCTGTGCTAGAACATATACCTACGGAGAGCGAGTTTATCTTCTCGCATATGGCGAGGATAGCCAAGAAAAATTTAATTACTATAGAAGACGAAAGGGGATTATCTTGGCGGCATTTCCCCCGCAATTATAAAAAGATTTTTGAAAAGTTAGGATTGAAACAAATACAAGAGATTAGCCTAAGAGATGTAAGGGTACCCGGTTTAAGCTCAAACTTTGTCGCCCGGGTCTTTAAAAAATGAAAATAAAAGAGAATAAAATAAGCATAATCGTAGTGATACCTGCTAAAGCAGATTCGAAGAGGTTGCCAAATAAAAACATGACTCTGATAGGAGGAAAACCGCTTTTATATTATACGATAAGGGCGGCAAAAGAATGCAAATCAGTAAATAAAATTTATGTCTCGACGGATTCGGAGGAGATAGCGAGATTTGCAAAAGAAGAAGGTATCGCCGTGATTATGCGTCCTTCTGAATTAGGGGGAGAAACGCCGGTCGTAAATGTTTATCGTCACGCCTTAGAGAGTATTGCTGAGAAAGATGTCACCCATATAGTCGCTTTACAGCCCGACCACCCGGACCGTACAGTAGATTTGGAAAAAACGATAAGATACGCATTAGAAAAGAATCTAGACGATTTAATCAGCGTTGATTCAAGCGGCCGCAAGAATGGTTCTATAAGGATTATGAGGGCGAGCGCCTTAAGAGAGGGAAGGATAAGTACAAATTTAGGCTTAGTTATGGATAATGCGACGAATATTCATTCACCAAGGGACGTAAGGCTTGCCCAGGTTCGGCTTGAACGGCAGGAATCTCCTTTCATCATCAGGATAAAGAATAAGATCATATCAAAAGAAGCGCCTACCTTCATAATCTCAGAGGGTGCTTGCAATCATATGTGCGATATAGAAATTGCCAAGAAGATGATAGATGAGGCACTGGCCGCTGGTGCGGATGCCATAAAATTCCAAACATATAAAGCCGAGAAATTAGTAGCCAAAGATACTTCTACCTATTGGAATTATAGTTCGGTAAAATCGCAATACGAATATTATAAAAAATTGGATAAATTCGACAGGCCCGAATATAAAATTTTATTTGATTACGCAAAGGATAAAGATATTATTGTTTTCTCAAGCCCATTTGATATCGACAGCGCGGATATGCTTAACGATTTAGGCGCGCCTTTATTTAAGATCGCCTCATGCCTCATTACCGATAAAAGGCTGCTTCAGCATATCGCCAGGTTTAATAAGCCGATAATATTGTCCACCGGAGGCTCGGAGTTGGATGAGATACAGGAAGCTGTAGATATCATGTATTCGGAAGACAATTACAGCCTAATCCTTATGGCTTGTACCTTAAGTTATCCCACAAAGAACAAAGATGCGCATCTGTTACGCATAAGAAAATTAACTGAACTTTTTCCCGAAGCGATAGTCGGCTGTTCGGATCACACAGAGCCTGACGAAAGTATGATTATCCCGTCTATAGCTGTCGCCTTGGGCGCAAAGGTCATCGAGAAACATTTTACCTTGGATAGGACATGGACCGGCTCCGGCCATTCATTTTCCGTAGATCCCCATTTGCTTAAGAAGATGATTCATAACGTAAGACTTACTGAAGAGTTACTGGGGAAGGAGATGCTTGAGGTCAAGGAAGCGGAACAGAAGACTCGCGAGAGTGCGAGGATGAGCATCATTGCCCGACGCGATATTAGAAAAGGTGAGGTCATACAAGAAGACATGCTGACTGTAAGAAGGCCGGGTCTCGGTATCTCTCCGAAATTCTTAGATGACGTCATCGGGAAGAAAACCAGGAAAGATATCTCTTCGGGTGAACAGCTAAAATGGGACGATATCGAATAGGTCAAAGATATGAGTTGGGAAGAAAAAGTAAATAATTTTTTAAAGGACGATAACAAAAAGACTATTTTTTTAGTTAATGCAAAGACAGGATTAGAGACGTTAGCAGTTTTTTTTAACGGTTTATCAAAGTCCGTATCTTCACCTTATGTAGTTGTCTTTTGGGGAGCCAAGCCTCCGGAACAATTTATTCGGGTCAACTTGACGGTCAGGGTTTCTGAAACATACCTGACAAAGGGAGATTATGAGAGAATAGATGAATATGTATTCGGCGGAATAACAAAGTCCTGGTATCTTTACAAGGATATAACGGCTTACAACGGCATCCATCTGGGCAGGATATTCGAATATGACTTTCAGAAATATTTGACCCCCAGGATCAAGAGTCTTGAGATAATCAGAAAGGCGGTAGCATCAGAGAAAGCAGAGCGGATCATCGCCATAGAGGACGGCAACGAGCTATGCGAAATGACGGAATTATTTACCGATCTTGTCAAGATGCCTCTCTTGACGGTATCGTTAAAGCAAAGAGATAGCTCGGCCTTAAATTTAAGTAAATTTCAGGCCGCGGCAAAAAGGTTTTTCAGAAGGATATTAGACGGATTTTCATATAGACAATTGATGAGGGGTAGCAACGGGAAAGGATTTATTTTATCCGACGCCAAACTCTACGGATATTTTAGAAAAGAGAAATTATCTTTTATAGTTTGCCCTTTTGAGTCAGGAGTTGGCACAAGACTTGAGCTGATCAGAAAAAGAGATCCATATTTACCTCTTTATTTTGAAGGGAGAAAAGAACACCTCAAAGATTGGGGTTCATATCAAAAAAAATGGAAAAACCTGTCTGAGGATGAAAATTTCAGGAAAATTTTTGAATATGAAGGCATCTCAATATGGGAAGCGGTTAAGCCTAAAATCGCGCTCTTTTTCCGGGAAGACGCACCGAGAATGGTAAGCAACATTAATGTCGTGAATGATGTTGCGAAGACAAAGCAGATAAAGATAGCGGTTTTAAGAAACGATGTCAGGGAACTGGAGCGAACGGTAATACTAAGTCTGCGTCTTCGGAAGATACCTTCTATGGTGATACAACATGGTATTTTAGCAGAGTCAAACGGCCACAATTTCTTACTTGCCGATAAATTCGCTGCCTGGGGAAAAGCCTCGGTGGAATGGTACGCGAAATTTGATAATCCGACGGCGGGGTTCGAGGTAACGGGTAACCCGCGTTTTGATATGTTTATAAATTGGATACCCCGGCTATCAAAACGGGAATTATGCGAACAGTTAAATTTAGATGAAAATAAGGGAATAGTTCTTTTCGTGACCCAGCAAGTTAATAAATTTTCTTCTTTTTGGACGGATGATACCTTCTGGGTGATAACCGATAAACTCCTGGAAACGATGCGTCAATTCCCCGGCAAGCAATTGCTTATCAAGGCCGACCCGTATGAACGCTTAGCTCCTTACACAGAGCGGATATCTGTGGGGTCTTATATCAATGCCGTCGCCGTCAGGGATATCGATATCTATACTTTAATCTATTTCTCCGAGCTTGTAATAACTCAGGATTCAACTGCCGGGCTGGAGGCGATGATCTTGGATAAACCGCTGATCACGGTTAACCTGACAAAGAGGGAAGACAGAGTTCCTTATTCTGGAAAAGGCGCAGCGCTCGGCGTCTACGAAGAAGTAGATTTGTCTTCGGCTATTGAGAAAGCGTTGACCGACCAGGAGATTAACTTAAAGCTTAAAATTGGCAGAAGCGCCTTTCTCGAAGAATATGCGTATAAAATCGACGGAAAGGCTAACGAAAGAATATCGAGCCTATTAAAATACTATATAGAAAATTAGAATGAAAAGAGCGATACTTATAAATCCTCCGTCAGGGATGTATATACGTGACGATAGATGCCAGGTGCCCGTAAAGGGGCTTTCCTCAGGTTTGAGGACGCCGCTTGATCTCGCATATATGGCGGCGGTACTGGAAAATGAGGGGTTTGAATGCGTCATCAGAGATTATCCGGCCGAGAATAAGACATGGCAGGATTTCAGGAAGGAACTTGAGAATAATTTTGATATACTTATAATCAGCGTAACCACACCTACGCTGTACGTCGACCTTTTAGCCTGCGATATGGCAAAAGAGGTAAATCCCGATATCTTAACCGTTGCCAAGGGTGCGCATTTCGCCGCTGAAGACAAGGAAGCGATGGAACGCTTCAGAAATCTCGACATAGTTATCCGCGGCGAATATGAGTTAGCAATTCAAGAACTCGGCCGTAATAAGCCGCTTGAAGGTATATCGGGTATAACTTACAGAAGTAACGGAACGATTAAGAGGAATCCCGACAGGGCTTTTTTAGAGAATTTGGATATTTTACCGTTGCCCGCAAGGCATCTTCTGAATAACCGGCTGTATGTCCGCCCCGATACGGGCGAGATGATGACCTCTATCCAGACCAACAGAGGTTGTCCCGCGAGATGCTGCTATTGCTTGGTGAGGACCGTTTCCGGAGGCAAGATAATGGCGAGGTCGCCGGAGAATATTGCCAGCGAGATGGAAATCTGCAAGGAACAATTCGGAATAAATAATTTTTATTTTCGCGCAGATACCTTTACGTGGGATAAGGAGTGGATGATTAAGGTTTGCAAGTGCATCATCGACAAAAAGTTGGGGGTAGACTGGGTATGCAATAGCAGGGTGGATACGATAGATGAAGAACGCCTTAAATGGCTAAAGGAAGCCGGCTGCTGGATGATAGGCTTCGGCATAGAAAGCGGAGATCAAAATATTCTAAATAAGATGAAGAAAGGCACTACGTTGCAACAGGCGATTAATGCGGTTGATCTATGTCAAAAATATGGCATAAAAACATATCTTTTTTGGGTTCTCGGACTTCCCTGGGAGACAGAGGAATCGATTAAAAATACAATGAAATTCGCCAGGAGGATAAAAGGTGACTTCGCCGAGTTTCATATAGCATACCCTTTTCCCGGAACTGAATTCTATTACGAAGGCTTGGAAAATAATTTGTTCTCGAAAGACGATCTTCACAGCGGGAATGTAAAAGCGGGAATAGTAAAGACGCTTTACCTTTCTAGCGAACGGTTGCAATATTACCAGAGGGAAATAACAAGACAATATTATCTTTCTCCCCGGCGAATTATGCGACTGCTTAAAGGCGTTCGCTCGCCAAAGGTCTTGTTAAATTATTTCAAAAAAGGCTTTGCGGTTTTATCTAATCCTGCGGGGCAAGATCGCGATGAAGAATAAATCGAAAGTTATAGTGATTATGCCCGCTTATAATGCGGAGAGGACGCTGGAGAGGACATACAGCGAGATTCCCAAAGAATATGTAGATGAGATAATTTTAGTTGATGACGCCAGCCGAGATAATACCGTTGAGATAGCCAAAAAACTCGGATTGCACGTCATAATCCACAGCGAAAATAGAGGATATGGCGGCAATCAAAAAACCTGTTATGGAAACGCGTTAAAAAGAGGAGCGGATATCGTGGTTATGGTTCATCCCGATTACCAGTATGATCCTGCCGCCCTTCCCGAGATGGTAAATATTATAGATAGTAAGAAGGCAGATATCGTATTCGGTTCACGAATGCTGTATAGGCATGATGCATTAAACGGCGGAATGCCTTTGTATAAATTTTTTAGCAACATATTTTTGACCAAAATGGAGAATCTGGTCTTCAGGTTAAATTTGTCCGAATATCATACGGGCTTGAGGGCATACTCGAGAGAGGTTCTGGAGTCGATAAATTTCCTTTCTTGTTCGGATAATTTTGTATTCGATACCCAGATAGTCGCCCTCGCCGTCAAATCCGGATTTAGAATAGCGGAAGTGCCGATTAAGACCAGATATCATAACGATTCGTCTTCCATCTCTTTTTTAGACAGCGTTGAATACGGCTTAAGCACGCTTAAGGTCCTATGGCATTTCAAGATGGGAAAGGGCATCTACGAAAATCATAAAAATCGAAAATCATAATATGCGCATACTCTTTATTCAAAAGGACATTTTTGAAAGTTACGGCGTAATGTTATTAACCGCGGTATTGAGAAAAGAGGGCCATCGCGTTAAAGTGCTGGTTGACGCTATTGAACCGGACATTATGAGTAAAATCAGGAAAGAAGAACCGGATGTAATAGCCTTTTCCGTAACCTCGGCGAGATATAGCTGGCTAAAAGGAATAGCAAGCGAGATTAAACATTTTTCGAAAGCGAAAATCGTTGTCGGGGGACCGCATCCCACCTTTTTCCCGGAGTTAATAAACGAGGATTTCGTGGATATCATTTGTATGGGAGAGGGGGAGGTAGCCTTATCGGAGCTAGCAAAACGCCTGGAAGCGGGAGCGGATATAAGCGATATTAAAAATTTGCATGTTAAAGAGAATGGAGCGATTTACAAGAATGAAGTCGGAAATTTGATAGAGGATTTGGATTCCTTGCCGTATGCGGCCAGAGACGCATATGATGCTTATCCCCTTTTTGGGATGCAGGGGACTTCAATTATGTTATCGGGCAGAGGTTGCCCTTACCGCTGCGCTTTTTGTTTTAATAAAAAATACAATGAATTATATAAAGGCAAAGGCAAGCTGATAAGGAAGAGAACCGTATCCAATTTGATTAAAGAAATGAAACTTATCCTCGAGGAGAAGAAGCACGTCAACTATTTTTTATTTCACGATGATACGTTCATCGTAGGGTCTCCGCAATGGGTCGATGAGTTTTGTGTGGAATACAAAAAATATATAAGTAAACCTTTCGGTATAAATGCGAGAGCCGACCTCATAAATGAAGATATAATTGAGAAGTTAAAAACCGCCGGTTGCAGTTCGGTGCGAATCGGAATCGAAAATGCGAATCCTTATATAAGGGAAACTCTTTTAAAGAAGGGGATTACCAACGAGGAAATTTTGAATGCGGCCAAGGTCATTAAGAAATACAAAATCAAGCTCCAGCTTTTTAATATCTTGGGCTCTCCCGGTGAAACTGTCGATACCGCTCTTGAGACTTATGAAATGTCGCGTCAAATACATCCGGAACATGCCTGGTGTTCTTTGCTTGCGCCCTATCCCGGCACGGAGATAGCCGAATTATCCTTGGAAAAAGGGCTATTACCAAAAGGTTATAATTTTAGTTCCCTTGAAAATTCTTACTTCGATTCGATTCCTTTGTCTATGGAGAATAAGAATCAAATAATTAATCTGCAGAAGTTGTTTCAAGCGGGCAATCTTTTAAGGATACCCACGTCCCTGATGCGTCTCGTAATCAAGTTGCCGCCCAACACATTATTTGAACAAATTTTTAAAATAAATTATGCCCTTGCTGTGAAAAGAATGGATAACCTAAGTTTGCAATACCTGATAAAGGCAGCATCCTTTTCTAAGGATTATATAAAAAGAAGGACCGGTCATGGCCCAGATAAAATTGCCGAGTAAGCACAATCATCCTAGCGTCGGCGATAACCTGACTCGTTATTATCATTATCCTTTTATGCGATTTTTTTTCCTGCGCAGGCTGACCATGGCATTAGAATTTTTAAATGGCAGACGTTTTGATTCTATGCTCGAGATAGGTTTTGGCAGCGGAATCCTTCTACCTGAGTTATCGAAGCGTTCTAGCCGAGTATTCGGCATAGATATACACGAGTCCATAGATAAGGTAAAAGAGATGCTGAAAAAAGAAGATATCAATACGATCCTGACAAGAGGGGATATTTTGCATCTGCCGTATAAAGACGAATCTTTTGATTGCGTAATTAGCATCGCTACGTTGGAGCATATAAAGGAACTCAACGGTGCGATTTTTGAGATCAAAAGGATATTAAAGCCCAACGGATTCGCTGTATTAGGTTTTCCCGTCGCCAATAAAATCTCCGATTTGTTATTGATTTTAACCGGAAGCAGGCGTGCGTATCAAAAGAATTTGAGGGATATTCATCCCAGCGGCCACGATGATATACTTGCGGAGGCAAAAAGGCAATTCGGGAATATCGAGGTAAAAAGATTTCCAAGCTATTTACCATTGGGTTTGTCATTATATTGCAGTTGTATGAGCAAAAAGACTAATTGATATGCGAATAAAAAAAAGCGCCGTCTTTTTTATAATATTCTTTTTGGCGGGAGTGCTTTCGAGGGCCTTTTTTGCCAGCAAGGACTTTACTCATATGGATGGAGTATTATATGCCATCGGCACCTTTGATTTTTCCATGAATGATGGCACACCGCCCGCGCCAGGCTATTTCCTATATATAATGTCAGCAAAATTATTAAATGTGTTTACTAACGACCCTCATGCTTCATTGATGTTGCTCAGCATATTTTATAGTGGCTTAATCGCAGGAACCCTTTATTGTTTTGGCACTCTGCTAAAAGGCCAAAAGGCAGGCGTTATCTCAGCGGTCCTTTTCTTAATAAGCCCTTTATTTTGGTATAAAGGAATTACTATATTTGGGTATCTCAACGCGGGATTTTTTATATTGTTAACTGCTTTGCTCGGTTATAAGATCATCATTGAAAAGAGAAGAAAACTTATATTTTGGTTTTCCGTCTCTTTTGCTATTTTGATTGGCGTCCGTCCGCAGGAATTGATAGTCATGCTCCCTTTGTATATTTTCGTTTTATTTCATATAAGATTTAAAGAGGCCATATTTTCCGTCATAATTTTTTTGACAGCTTGTTTCTTATGGTTTGTTCCGCTTGTATATTTATCGGGGGGCCCAGCTTCATTCCTTTCCGCCTTGATGAGCAGAAGCGATTTGGTTTCCGATTCGATATTCGGCGGCAATCCCATAGCCAAGATAAACAATCACCTAGTTAGGATGGGACAATATTTTAAATGGGCATATTTTTTAGGCATTTTACCTTTGATTTATTGGTCAGTAAAATTTTCCCGTTTGCCGCATCTCATAAGAGATAAAAAAGTACAATTCTTCAGCGTTTGGATATTGCCGACGGTTTTTTATAATATCTTTATCCAATTCGGGGAAATCGGCCACGGAATGAGTTGGGGGTTAGGGCTCTTATTGATCTTGGGGATATCGATTTCGACCCTTTACGAGGATATCCTGCGAATTTTAGACAAGCCCTATCAGAAGGCCGCTACCTGTGCATTTGTATTGGTGCCCATAATTTCGCTCGACCTCTTTATGTTTTTTTACGATTTCGATAAGGGGCAAACGGATTTCTACAGTTTTGAGAGATATAGGCAATTTAATTATCAAGACGTAGTCAAAAATAATGAATTTTTGATCTCGAAGATCGATTACATAAAAAGAAATCTGAAGCCGGAGAATTCTTTAATAATATCATCGAGCACCTTCAGCCATCAGGTCATGTACCGCTTACCGCAGGCTATTGTTATTCAGGCCAATATCATCGATAGAAAAAATAACTACGGCTTTAATTACTTCAATCGTTTTAGGCATTCATATTATGCGCGAAAGGACGATTTCATAATACCAAGCGGCATCGATAAGATAATCTTATTCGACGATATCTTCACGCCTTATTTTACAGATAAACAAAATTCGAGATATTTTGAAACGGGTGATTCTTATAAATTGACGGTATGTGCCATTTCCCCGGGACAGAAAATAGCGTTTGATTATCATTCGATATGGATTAAGTAAAATGTCAAGGCAAGGGATTTTTGTAATTTCTATAGATACAGAGCTTGCGTGGGGGACTTTTGACCATGGCGGACATATTAAATATAGCGAGGCATATAAAAGATACCGCTCTATAGTTTCTAAGATATTAGAGTTATTCAGTAAATACGAGATTAGAGCAACCTGGGCGATCGTCGGCCATCTTTTTCTCGATGCCTGCACCAAAGAAAACGGCAGGTTGCATCCCGATATAGTCAGGCCAACTTACAGCTGGTATCAAAACGACTGGTTTGATTGCGATCCCGGTACTGATATATCCAGGGATGATTTCTGGTATGGGAGCGATATAGTCGAGATGATTAAGAAGGCCGCTCCGAAACAGGAGATAGCCTCCCATTCATTTTGTCATACAATATTTTCGGATGAAGGCTGTTCGAGACAGACGGCGGAATCCGATATAGCCAAGTGCGTAATTTTAGCGAGAGATAAAGGCATAAAATTGAACACTTTCGTCTTTCCCCGTAATAGCCCGGGGCACTTAGATATATTGTCCGAATATGGTTTCAGGGTATTTCGCGGGAAGGATGCCGCGTCTTTGAGTTTAGGCCCCCGGATACTAAATAAGGCCGCGTTCCTTTTTAATGATATGCTACCTACGACGCCGCCTGTAGTAACGCCCAATTTCGTTTTGGGGCATAGACTAATTGAGATCAAAGGCTCGATGTTGTTCAGGTTTGCGCATGGCGCAAGCAGGTTTATTCCAAAAGATGTCCGTCTTAAGAAAGCGAAAAAAGGGATCGAGAGAGCGATAAAAGAAAAGAAAATTTTTCATATCTGGCTTCACCCCATAAGTTTCGCATGGAGGACAGCCGAGATGTTTGATGAGTTTGCGGCAATTCTGGAATATGCCGATAACCGCAGGAAGGAAGACGACTTGGAAATACGTACCTTGCAGGAAATAGGCGATATGTATGTTGACGAAACCGGCGAAAGCGATAATTTTAATCCACGGGCCGTTATTTTGCATAACGACAGGAGCCGTACCTTCAAAGAAGATTATTCCGACGATCTATCATACTATCATTCAAATGCTTTTAAATACGGCAGAAAGAAGTTGGGGTCCGCTTTAGCATCTTTCCTCGATATTTTAAATGCGGGCGACCGTGTCTTAGAAGTCGGCTCAGGGACAGGGTATAACTTATCCATAATGCGTAAACGCCGTCTTAATTGTACCGGGATCGACCTTTCGGAAAATATGGTCCGTCAGTCATTGACTTCTTATCCGGATATCCCTGTGCAGCTTGCGGATGTAAGAAGACTTCCTTTTCCGAATGACACTTTTGATGCCGTAGTCAGCGTGGAGACACTAAGATATTTTTCTGATAGAGAACCTTTTTTAAAAGAGATCTTCAGGGTAGTCAGGCCGGGAGGAAGAATCTTTATTACGGCAGCCCCGCTTTTGTCGGCGAATACCTACGGGATACTTAACACTCTCTGCCGGTTTCTTAAGTTAAAGTCGCTCATTTCCTGCTATCAGTCTTTTGAGACAGCGGGGAGCCTTAAGCGCAGACTTGAGGAAGCCGGCTTCGACACTATTTCCGTCAGGGGATATTTTTTCGGGCCGTATTTCCTGCTGGATAAGATACGACCCGGACTCAGCTCTTTTTTGATGAGACGCCTCGAGGGGGTAGACGATGCCCTGAGCAGATTCGATTTGATCAGAAATTTTTCAAATCATCTGGTCTCAGTTGCCAGGAAACCAGACAGATGACAGACGTAATATTAATTAACCCCGCTTACAGCAATATTATTTACAAGAACGCCAAGATAAAAGTCGGCGTACCTGTGAATCCTTTGCTTAATTTGGCGATGCTTGCCGCGCCGGTAATAGAAGCAGGTCACAAGGTCAAGATATTGGACCTTGATATCGAACAGAATCCGGATTCATATCTAAGAGAGGAAGTAAGAAGCGAAAAACCCAGATTTGTGGGCATAACATTTACCACCCCTTTGTATGGAGAGGCAAAAAGGCTGGCCTTATTGGCCAAAGAGGTTAATCCCGACGCTATTCTTGTCGCCGGAGGGGCGCACGCTACAACTTTTCCTAGAGAGATCCTTGAAGAGTCGGTTTTCGATATCGTTGCGGTCGGCGAAGCGGATTTCGTTATGCGCGATTTATTAAAGACAGAAAACCGGCGAAATATCAAAGGATTGGTTTTTAAAGAAAACGGAAGCATCGTAGAGACTGGCAGGGCTGGTTATATAGATAATTTAGATGATTTACCGTTCCCGGCTTGGCAACTTTACGACCTTAAAAAATACAACAAGATTTCTTTGAGTAATAGAAAAAGCCCGCCCGGTTATTTGGAGACAAGCCGGGGTTGTCCATGGGGGTGCGTCTTCTGTAATAAAAATATCCAAGGAAGAAAATTCCGTCCCAAGAGTCCCAAGAGACTGGTCGATGAGATCGAATATATGCTGAAGGCCGGCTTCGCGGAAATAGATGTGCTCGATGATACTTTTTCCACGGATATCAACAGAGCTAAAGCGATATGTGATGAGATCGTAAAAAGGGGCCTAAAATTTCCCTGGCACCCCTTAAATGGCATCCGCGTTGACCGCGTCGATAAAGAGTTGTTTATTAAGATGAAAAGGTCCGGTTGTTATAAGGTTTCGTTCGGGATAGAATCAGGAAACCAAGATGTCCTCGCGAGGATAGACAAGGGAATAAAATTACAACAGGTCAGGGATGCCGTGCGCTGGGCCAGAGAGATAGGTTTCGAGACGTTTGGCTATTTCATGATCGGACTTCCGGGGGATACCGAAGAGACCATAAAAGATACCATCCGTTTCGCGAAGGAACTAAGGCTCGATATCGCCAAATTTAACATCACAATCCCTTTGCCGGGGACGAAGCTGTTTGATGAATGGGATAGATCGGGATTGATCAAGACGAAAGACTGGGCGAAATATAATTTCTATTCGCCCGCTTCTGAATTGTATGACCATCCTACGCTGTCTCACGAGTCGATCGTCGGTTATTATAAGAAGGCATACCGTTCTTTCTATTTTTCACCTTTATACCTTATAAGAAGATTGATAAGAAGCTTAAGATTCGGGACATTTACCAGAGATATCCGGTTGGCCTTGCAGACCGACTGGTTGAATTAAGGGGAATAAATGAAATTATCGATCGTTATACCCGCGCATAATGAAGAAGAGAATATCGGCCAGGCTATCTCCGATGTTATCGCGGAGATGGACAAGGAAAAGATCGATTATGAGATTGTCGCTGTCGACGATAACAGCGTAGACTCCACTTTGAAGGTTTTGACGGAATTGTCCGACAGGTGCCCTCGTCTTAGGATAATATGCCGCTTGCCTCCGAAGGGTTTCGGCAGGGCGATACGCGAAGGATTAGCCAATATAAACGGCGATGCCGTGGCTATCGTGATGGGCGATCTCTCGGATGACCCGGCGGACATAATCAAATGTTTCAGGAAAATTGAGGAGGGTTATGATTGCGTTTTCGGCTCAAGATTTACGAAGGACAGCAATGTCAGAGATTACCCCTTAGTGAAATTATTAATAAACAGACTCGCCAATACTTTCATCAGGGCGCTGTTTTTGATTAGAGCTAACGATATCACAAATGCCTTCAAGGTCTATAAGAGAGAAGTCATAAATGCGGTTCAGCCCCTACAGTCATTGTATTTCAATATCACGGTTGAGATACCCTTAAAGGCGATAGTCAGGGGTTTTTCATATGTTCAGGTACCGATTAACTGGTATGGAAGAAAGAGCGGCGTATCCAAGCTCGGCATAAAAGAGATGGGGAGGAAATATCTGTTCACTGTCCTCTATATTTGGCTTGAGAAGATACTTTTAACGGATGAAATCAGTGCAAAGCGCGACAAAACCAATAGATAACCGAACGGAACAAAAGACGCATTCTTGCGAAGCATGTAGTTCAAGTCGTTTAATGCAACTGGCTAATTTGAACGGCGCCAGAATTATAAAATGCTTGAATTGCAGTTTTGTCTATCTTGATGGCAGAGACCCAAGACCGCAAGCCGATTATTATGACGAGGTTTTATTAGATGACTATATAAAATACTACAAAGATCACCGAACCGGCGTTTTTTCAAAACATCTGCGGATAATAGAAAAGTATTCGGCTAAGGGTAAGATCTTAGATATAGGATGTTCTTTTGGATGGTTTCTCGATCTTGCGCAGAAAGCGGGGTGGGTAGTATTTGGTCTGGAGAATTCGCAGAAGGCCATTGGATATGCACGAGAAAAATACGGGCTTTCTATTTCTCACGGGGGGATCGAATCCGTAAAAAATTTCAATACCGATTTTCAAGTAATCACTTTATGGAACGTCTTAGAGCATATTCCAAACCCACTGCGGAACCTGGAGATGATAAATGAGAAATTGTCTTCCGACGGGCTTTTAGTTATCTCCGTTCCGAACATCGAAGGGCTAATCACAAAGTTAGCTTTCTTATCCTATAGGTTAAGCGGCGGAAAATTTAAATTCGCGCTGTCGAGACTTTATCAGATCGAAAATGAAAATCCGCACCTTTATCATTTTTCGCTTAAGACAATCACCTCTATCTTAAACAAAAGCGGATATAAAATCGTAGCAGTTTTTAAAGAGAATATCATAGACGCTAAAAATATATCCTCAAGGTTAGCCATAGACAGTGGAATTAAAGACAGAAACGTAATTTATAAATCCTTACTTGCATGGGGGATCAAGCTTATTTTTTATCTTTCAAAATTTTTGCGAATGGAGGATGAGATAATTGTTTATTCGAAGAAGAATAAGGTATTTTCAAGCAGATGAGTACAAAAAGCAGTAGATTTGTCATATATTTCTTTATTATTTTGTTCTGCTCAGTAGCGATTAGGGTCATCAACATACGGCAACCTATTCTTGAAGGCGCCTCTACCAGACAAGTTGAAAATGCAATGATAGCTCGAAACTACTTCAACAATCAACTAAATATTTTATACCCCTATCTTACTGATAACGGAAACCAAAAAGTATATCAGTTAGTGGAATTCCAAGGTATCCCGTTTTTGGCGGCGGTAATCCATCGTCTTAGAGGAGAAGCGGATGAGGCTAACTTGAGGAGCATATCTATCTTTTTCTTTGTGTTAGCCAGTATCATGCTCTTTAAACTAGCCGAATATTATTTCTCAACAGAAATCGCGTTTTATTCGGCCATCGTATTTATGCTCAGTCCTCTAAGCATATATCTAAGCAGGGCTTTTCAAAATGAAATGCCAATGATAGCTTTTGCCGTATCCGCCATTTATTTCTTCTCGCGCTACTTGGAGCAAAAGAGTCTTATAAGTTTTATAGCATCAGCAATATGTCTCGAAGCCGCAATACTATTGAAAATACCGAACCTCTATCTTTTTATCCCACTGTTATTTCTTGCATACATTAGGTTCGGCAAGCGCTTGTGGACTAAGCCGTTTATTTACCTTTTTTTACTTTTCATAGGCGCAATCGCCTTTTTCTGGTATCGGCATGCGCACTATGTAATGACTACATATCCAAATAAGTATTCAATATATTTTACCGGCAACTTCGGATATATGTTAAATAATCTAAAGCACTACCTACCGCAGGTAGATTTTTATAAGGTGCACTTTGACAACCTCGTAACTTACACTCTTACGCCAATAGGCTTTTCGCTATTAATCCTTGGATTGCTTATAAGGTTCAATGATCGTAGACAGCGTGTCATTTATATATGGTTAGCAGGGGTATTTCTATTCTTTGTCATAGTTCCTGCACAGTCATGGCAGGGTTATTATCAAATCCATTTATTGCCTATTTTTTCTATTTTGATTGGAAATGCCGTATATAAAATAAAAAATTCGAAACTGCTAGAAGATAATTTTTTAGATAAACGGATCGTCGCTTCGATTTTTTCTATAATTATTTTATTTACGGTTTTTAGGTATAGTTACGCCTATTATAAAGTGCCGGAGAATTTTAGATATGTAGTAGAGACAGGCAAAGCTATTGATCTGTTGACCGAAAAAGATGCGCTGGTTATTTGCTCTATTGAAAACGGGCCGGATCTGGTCTACTACTCCAATAGGAAAGGCTGGCCATTTACAATCGATTTGGAAGCGAAAAGAAAATTAGATATCTTGCAGGGAGAAGATGTTACAGGCCGAACTTATGATCCTGTAATTTATCTTGAACAACTCAGGGCTGAAGGGGCAAGTTACTTTGCTTCAGCTTCTATGTCAGAGTTTTTGGGCCATGAGAAGTTTTCAAAATATATGCGCGAAAATTATAAAGTTGTAAAAGAAACTCCGCACTTTATAGTTTTTGATTTAAGGAATAAGCGTTAAACCCAGGCAAAGCATAACTTATGAAATAGGGAGGAGCAAAAGAATGAGGGTATTGGTAACCGGTGGCGCGGGCATGGTAGGCAGTCATACAGCAGAATATTATGCCAAGAAAGGTAACGAGGTAATTGTTTTAGATAATCTAATGAGGTCGAAACTATTCGGTTACGATAAGAAAAGTGTCGAATATAATTGGAATTATTTGGCTAAATATAAATCCATTAAGAGAATAAAAGGCGACGTGCGGCTGAAAAAAGATGTTCTTGAGGCTATAGGTAAGGGAGTTGACGTTGTTATTCATACAGCTGGTCAGCCCGGCGTTCCTCTATCAATTAGAATCCCGGAGGAGGACTTTTCAATCAATGCCTATGGGACGCTCAACGTCCTGGAATGCGTCAGGCAGAGATGCAAAGATGCCGTCTTTATTTATTGTTCGACCAATAAGGTCTACGGTGAAAATGTAGATAAAATGGCGCTTCTCGAGAAGAAGACGCGTTATGTATATAAGGATATCAAGGGAATACCCGTAACGCTATCAATAGACCACACCGGACACACCCCTTACGGGGTCAGCAAATATGTAGGAGACATCTATGTCCAGGAATATGCGCATATCTATGGGATGAAGACAGCGGTCTTTAGGATGAGCTGTATCTACGGGATAAGGCAGTTTGGTTTCGAGGACCAAGGCTGGGTATCGTGGTTTGTAATAGCCAATCTACTTGGTAAACCCATCACCGTCTACGGAAACGGAAAACAGGTAAGAGATCTTTTATACGTCACTGATTTAGTCAAGGCCTATGACAAATTCATTTACAGCGGTTTACGCCATGAGGTCTTTAATATCGGCGGGGGACCCCAAAACACCATCTCCTTGCTTGAATTCATAGAGGCAATCAAGAAAGAGACCGGAAGACAAAATCCCGTCTCTTTTGACGACTGGCGGCCAAGCGATCAAAAAGTATACATCTCGGATATCTCAAAGGTTAAGAAGGCGCTTAATTGGAATCCGAGTATCAGCCCTCAAGATGGGATGAAGAAGATCATTGAGTGGGTTAAGAAAAATAAGACGATTTTTAGATAAAATCAAATGTTTCGAAACAGACGGATATTATTTTTTATAATCTTATTAATCGCCGTTTCTTCAAGGTTCTTTTATCTGGACAAAGGCTATAATTCAGACGAAGGGTGGCTCTTGAAAACGGCGGGATTAGACCTAAATAGACTTTTGCCGTTTTTGGCAGAGGGCAGGAGCGTATATCCTCCCCTTTCGCCGTTTTTGTTGCATCTTTGGATTAAGTTAAATGATTCAGAAGTATGGGTAAGGAGTTATTTTGTGTTTTTTGGATTGGCCTTATGCATTTTAGTTTATATCATTGGAAAAGCATACTTAGATAAACGCTTCGGATTAATAGCGTTTTTTATCTGCGCAATTTCGCCTTTATTGATCTGGTCGTCCCAGTTTGTAAGGAGTTATATAGACTCGGCATTTTGGGCA
Source organism: Candidatus Omnitrophota bacterium (assembly GCA_030695925.1). GTDB lineage: Bacteria > Omnitrophota > Gorgyraeia > Pluralincolimonadales > Pluralincolimonadaceae > JAGUXU01. The sequence continues at coordinate 3,143 of JAUYOH010000118.1, read as the reverse complement.
ATTTTGTCAACTTATTTTATGTTGCGGATCGTAAAAGGAGGAAATTTCTGGAGGAATTCGCTTGGTTACATTTTCTCCGGCGCTTGTGCGCTTTATTCTTCATATCTTAACGTACTAATTTTGATATCACAGGCCGTCTTTATCCTTATCTTCTATTTCAGGGATTTAAAATTCCTGAGGAGATGGGTGGTTTTGCAGGCTCTTGTTATTATTATATTTCTGCCTTGTTTGCCGCTTATGCTAAAACAGTTAAAGCTAGCTACCGCCATCGACCCGAAGTGGGGCGAGAGGGGATTTCAATTATTAGGACTAAATTTAGGATACCATGCAAGGAGTATAATCGCGACTTTAGGAATGGACCCGGGATTTTTATGGACGTATCCGTTAGCGCAAAGATTCAATAAGTATGTTTTGGTTGCTTTCGCGGGACTGGTTTTCTTCATCGCCGGCTGGTTTTTTACCTCAGCTCTTAAAAATTTTAGGGGCTGCTTCAAGGATAATCGGATAACATGGTTTTTTGTTGTCATCTCAGTTTCAGCTTTACTTTTATATGACATCTTAGTGGAGACGATGAACTTCCCTTTTCAGCCGGAGTATTTTGTAACCCAACATGTTTTATTCATCTTCGTTCTATCTTCGGTCATTTATTCCATGAAGCGAAGAAAAGGATTCGGCATTTTTACGTTAGCTGTTATATCGCTTATTTTTATCTTGAGATTCAATGAGGCTGTCAAGCCGGAATTTGAGACGAAGAAAGCGCACACTTATTTAACAAAGAGCCTAAAAGCCACAGATTGCTTATTGATGGTCAGGAATACCAACTTATACATAGATCCCAAGGCATTTAATGTAGTTACGTTATACGAATATTTTCATAAAGATAGCGATGCCGATTATTATAAGCCGCTTAACGAAGAGGCAAGAGCAGCTCTTAACGGTATAAAAGCAAGATACGAGACCGTCTGGTTTTATAGGTTACATGGCAATGATGAAATTTTAGGAGCCAATAGGTTAATAATGGATTGGCTTCGGTCAAACGGATATGAAGTCGAGGGCATTCAGAAATTCAGAAGAATAGACGTGGTACGCTACGAGAGGATAGATTAAATATGAAGACAGTGCTTATTACCGGCGTTGCAGGGTTTATCGGCTCGAATTTGGCGAACGAATTACTGAACAGGCATTATAAAGTGATAGGCATAGATAACTTTTCTCAGGGATTTAAGCGAAATATAGAAAACTTACTCGGGCATTCTGCCTTTGAGTTCTACGAAGGAGATGTCCGTGACCAAGATCTTATATTAAAGGCCAGTAAAGATGCGGGATCCATCATTCATTTGGCCGCTTATAAGATTCCGCGCTATGGCAACTCAATGGCGACCCTTCAAATCAATACGAAGGGAACGGAGAATATCTTGGAGGCGGCAAAAGTGAATAAATGCAAGGTTGTATTCGCTTCCACTTCCGACGTTTATGGCAAGAATCCGAAATTGCCGTTCAGCGAAGAGAGCGATTTACTTTTGGGACAAACTTCTATCAAACGATGGGCCTATGCGATATCTAAGATCTATGATGAACATCTATGTTTTGCCTATCAAGAGGAACATGGAGTGCCGTCGGTAATCCTTCGTTATTTTGGAGGATACGGCCCTAATCAAAATTTAACTTGGTGGGGTGGGCCCCAATCTGTTTTTATAGATTGTGCCTTGAGAAAAAAACCCATGCCGATTCACGGGGATGGAAAGCAAACGAGAAGTTTTACCTATATTCCTGATTTGGTTGAGGGGACAATTGCTGCAACTGAAAATGAAAATGCCGTAGGTCAGGTTTTCAACATCGGCAACCAAAGGGAAATCGCTATTATAGAATTGGCTAAGATGATTTGGAAAATGATTAATCCGAATGATGAGCCGTTATTCGAATTTATCTCTTATCAGAGTTTCTCAGGGCGATATGAAGACGTGCCAAGGAGGATACCCGATATAAATAAGACAAAGAAGTTATTGAATTTTCATCCAAAGATAGAATTAGAGGAAGGCATGCCTATTACCATCGAATGGCAAAAACGGTTTACGGAGTAAAGATAGAATATCATGAGTGATATCGTCCTAGTTTATCCGCCGGTTTCCATCACCGGCGGATATAAAAAGATAGCTACAGGTCACGAAGTACCTCCGCAGCCTTTGATCTATCTTGGGGCTATCCTGCGTCAAAATAACTATAAGTGCAAACTTATTGACGCAAATGCACTTGGGCTGAACATAGAAGAGACAGTCAAACAGATTCTCTTGCATTCCCCCAGCCTTGTCGGTGTTACTTCTCCGACAATGCTTATATCTACCGCCGGCACAATACTACGGAAGATAAAGGAAGCCAGCCCTGATATAGTGACGGTAGTAGGCGGCCCCCATATAACCGCGATTCCGGAAATGACCATGAATTTATATCCGCATATAGATATCGGGGTTTTAAGAGAGGGCGAGGTGACGATTATAGAATTACTGAAGGCGATAGAGAACAAAATAAGCCTCGATTCCGTAGCGGGCATAATATACAGGGAAAATGGTAATTTAATAAAAACTGCCCCAAGGCCGTATATAGAAAATCTGGATATTCTTCCTTTCCCTGCATGGGACATGCTCCCGGATTTACTGAAATATTATCAGCAGTCCGCCGCAAGGATCGACAGGTTACCGAATGTCTCCATAATATCTTCGCGCGGATGTCCTTTTCAATGTATATTCTGCGCAAGAAATGTTTTTGGTAACACAACGAGGACGCATAGCGCCGATTATCTTATGGGCATGATCAAGCATCTGATAAAGGAGTACAGGATCAAAAGCATAAGCTTTGAGGATGAAAATTTCGTTGTTTATAAGAATAGGTTAGTTGAATTTTGTAACCGCCTTATCGATGAGAAATTAGATTTAACTTGGGATTGCGCGTCTAATGTGAGCGCCGTCAATCCTCAGATTCTCTCCTTGATGAAAAGAGCCGGTTGTTGGCAGATTAATTACGGGATAGAGAGCGGCTCTCAAAGGATCCTTAATTTTATAAAGAAAGGAATAAAATTAGAGAATGTCGAAAAGGCGCTTAAGGCGACCAAAGACGCCGGCATAATGACGAAAGGTTACTTTATTATC